>NZ_JAGKSG010000019.1:0-101616 GCF_018119385.1 Massilia sp. AB1
AAGCACGGCGGAGCCGCCGGCGGCGGCGTGCAGGGCGGCCCAGTCGCCGCGATGGGCGCCGAATTCGCTGGCCGGCGCCAGGGTCCAGCTCATGTTCGTGCGCTTGCTCATGCCAGCACCGCCCTGCGCAGCGCGCCGGCCAGCCACGCGGCTTCGCGGTCGTCCAGTTCCTGGTGGCAGGGCAGGCCCAGCACATGGCGCGACAGATAGGCGGCGTGCGTACATGCCGCCGGGTCCATGCCTTCCCACAGCGGATAGCCGAAGCGGGTCAGGGGGACGCCGTCCGCCAGCAGGCGCCGCGCCAGGCCGTCCGGGTCCTCGGCCACCAGCGGGAACAGCCAGGGGCAGACGCCTTCAGGCAGGGATGCATGCAGCGGCCGCACGCCGGGCAATCCTTGCAGCGCCTGCTGCAGCCGCAGGTAATGCTCACGGCGGCGCGCCGCCACCCGCGCCGGCGACGACAGGGCGAGGATCAGGCGGGTGCAGCGCGAGGCGCGCTTGTCGGCCCAGGCCGGGTCGAAGCCGTAGCCGCTGTCGGAAGACGCCGGGGCCAGCTGGGCGCGCGGCGGCCTGCTGCGCTTGAGCGCGCGCCAGGCCAGGTCCTTGGCGCGCAGCGGCAGCCACAAGGCCGCGCGCAGGGCGCCCAGGCGGCCGAAACTGAAGCCGCGTTCCAGCGTGTTGAAAGCGGACTTCAGCTCGAAGCCAGGTCCGGCCGGGAGCAGCCTGAGCGCGGACAGGTCGCGGCGCGCCGAGATCAGGGCGCCGCCCTCGTACAGGGGCAGGAATTTCATGATGCTGGCGGCCGCGTAGTCGCCCCAGGAGCCCAGCGGCCTGCCTTCGTGCTCGCCGATGAAAGCGTGGGCGCAGTCTTCCAGCAGGGCGATGCCGCGCGCGTCGCACAGGGCGCGCAGGGCGGCCAGCGGCTGCGGAAAACCGAAGAAATGGGTCGCCACCAGCACCCGCGTGTGCGGGGCGATGCGGGCGGCGATGTCGTCCAGGTCGGCCTGGCCATCCGGACCGACGCGGTAGAACAGGGGCAGGGCGCCGCGCCACAGCACCGGCGGCACCATCGAGGCGCTGTGGTAGGCAGGCAGCAGCACGCTGTCGCCGGCACCGACGCCCAGCTCGCGCAGGGCCAGGGCAATCGCAACCCGGCCGCTGGTGACCAGGCGCGCTGCGCCCGCGTCGAGCACGGTGAGGGCGCGCGCGCCGCCGTCCCGGCGGAAGGAAGCCAGGGACAGCACCGGCGCGAGCGGAATGGCGGGACGATTGGAGCGCATGTCGGCAAGCATGGCCCAGTATAAACCGGCGGCCGAAAATTGCCACGCACCGGCGTCGCCGTGCGCCTGGACTGCGGCCGATGGTAAGATGACGGACTGCGGCGCGCGCCGCGTTTACCTTGTTTGCCATGGCCGACCTGATTCACGACTTCATCTTCGCCGCCGCCCGCCGTTCCCCCGCCGCGCAAGCCCTGGTGGACGGTTCCCGCCGCCTCGACTATGCCGCCCTGGCCGGCGCCGTCGAGCTGGCCGCGGGCGCCTTCCTGGCGGCCGGCGTGCGGCGCCGCGAACGGGTCGCGGTCTACCTCGACAAGCGGATCGAGAACGTGGCCGCGATGTTCGGCGCGTCCCTGGCCGGCGCCGTCTTCGTGCCGGTCAATCCCCAGCTCAAGGCGGCCCAGGTGGCCCACATCCTGGCCGACTGCAACGTGCGCGTACTGGTGACGTCGGCCGAGCGCCTGGCGCAGATGGAAGCGGCGCTGGCGGATTGCCCGGACCTGCGCAGTGTGTTCGTCACCGGCGCGGCATCGGCCCCGGCCTCGCCGTCCGGGTTTGCCGTGCACGCCTGGGAAGCGGCGCAGACCCCGCCCGCGCCCGATGCGCTGGCGCAGCGGCGCGCCATCGACGCCGACATGGCCGCCATCCTCTACACGTCAGGCAGCACCGGCAAGCCGAAGGGCGTGGTGCTGTCGCACCGGAACATGGTGGCCGGCGCGCAGAGCGTGGCGTCCTACCTGGACCTGCGTGCGGACGACCGCGTGCTGTCGGTGCTGCCGCTCAGCTTCGACTACGGCCTGAGCCAGCTGACCTGCGCCTTCCTGGCCGGCGCCACCGCGGTGCTGATGAACTACCTGTTCCCGAAAGACATCCTGCAAGCCGTGGTGGGCGAGCGCATCACCGGACTGGCCGCGGTGCCGCCGCTGTGGCAGCAGCTCGCCGCCCTCGACTGGCCCGCCGGCTGCAGCCTGCGCTACCTGACCAATTCCGGAGGCGCCATGCCGCGCACCACGGTGGAGGCGCTGCGGCGCGCGCTGCCGCGGGCCGAGCTGTTCCTGATGTACGGCCTGACCGAGGCTTTCCGTTCCACCTACCTGCCGCCGTCGGAGCTGGACCGCCGCCCCGATTCGATGGGGCGGGCGATTCCGAACGCCGAAGTGATGGTGGTGCGCCCGGACGGCACGCCCTGCGCGCCGGACGAGCCGGGCGAGCTGGTGCACCGCGGCGCGCTGGTGTCGCTGGGCTATTGGAACGATCCGGCGCGTACCGCCGAGCGCTTCCGTCCCGCGCCCGGCCAGCCGCCGGGCCTGCCGCTGACCGAAATGGCGGTGTGGTCGGGCGACACCGTGCGCATGGACCGCGACGGCTACCTGTACTTCATCGGGCGCAGCGACGACATGATCAAGGTGTCCGGCTACCGGGTCAGCCCGACCGAGGTCGAGGAGGGCGCGTACGCCACCGGCCTGGTGGCCGAGGCGGTCGCCTTCGGCGTTCCCCACCCTGCGCTGGGCCAGGCCATCGTGCTGCTGGCCCTGCCGCGCGAGCCGGGCCTGGACGGCGCCGCCCTGCAGCGCCAGTGCCAGCGCCAGCTGCCCAGCTGGATGGTGCCGGCGCACGTCGTGCTGGCGCATGCGCCCTTCCCGCGCAACCCGAACGGCAAGCTCGATCGCAAGAGCCTGCGCGAACCCTATCTCACCCTGTTCGATCAACCAGCATGACGTCCAAGCCCCTCCACGCCAGCCAAACCCTGTTTCCGGTCGCCGACGGCTGCCTGCAGGTCGGCGGCATCGCCTTGCCGCGCCTGGCCCAGCGCGTCGGCAGCACCCCTTTCTATGCCTATGACCGCGCGCTCCTGAGCGCGCGCGTGGCGCACGTGCGCCGCCACCTGCCGCAGGAAATCGCCCTGCATTATTCGATGAAGGCCAATCCCATGCCGGCGCTGGTGCAGCACATGGCGGGCCTGGTCGACGGCATCGACGTGGCGTCCGGAGGCGAGCTGAAAGTCGCCCTCGATACCGGCACCGATCCGTCCCGCATCAGCTTTGCCGGTCCCGGCAAGCGCGGCGCCGAGCTGCTGCAGGCGGTCGCCGCCGGCGCCTGCGTGCATGCGGAATCGGAGCGCGAGCTGCGCGCGCTGGCGCAGATCAGGCGGGAGACCGGCATCGCGCCGCGCCTGGTCCTGCGCATCAATCCGGACTTCGAGCTGAAAGGATCGGGCATGCGCATGGGCGGCGGCGCCAAGCAGTTCGGCATCGACGCCGAGGACGCGCCGCGCGTACTAGGGCTGGCGGCCGAACTGGGCCTGGAAGTGCTGGGCTTTCATATCTTCAGCGGCTCGCAAAGCCTCAAGGCCGAGGCCATCATCCAGGCGCAGGCCCAGACCCTGGAGCTGGCCCGGCGCCTGGCCGCGGCCAGCGCCGATCCGGTGCGCATCCTGAACCTGGGCGGCGGCTTCGGCATTCCGTATTTTCCCGGCGAGCAGGCGCTCGACCTGGCCCCGATCGGCGCGGCGCTGGCGGCGGCGCTGCCGCAGGTCCGGGAGGCGCTGCCGCAGGCCCGCCTGTCGATCGAACTCGGACGCTACCTGGTGGGCGAGGCAGGGGTGTATGTCGCGCGTGTGATTGAACGCAAGGTCTCGCGCGGCCAGGTCTTCCTGGTCACCGACGGCGGCCTGCACCACCATCTGGCGGCATCCGGCAACTTCGGCCAGGTGATCCGCAAGAACTACCCGGTCGCGATCGGCAACCGCATGGACCAGCCGGCGGGAACGCCGGTCTCGGTCGTCGGGCCCCTGTGCACGCCGCTCGACCTGCTGGCCGACCAGATGGCCCTGCCGGATGCCGAGGCGGGCGACCTGGTGGTGGTGTTCCAGTCCGGGGCGTATGGCCGCTCCGCTAGTCCGCAGGACTTTCTCAGCCATCCCGAAGCGGTCGAAGTGCTGGTCTGAACAGGGGGCACGTACCGCCCCTATGATGTTGCGCAGCTGACACACAAAAAAATGCATGTAGGATTTGTCTGACGCAAGGTTACAATGGCGAGGGTCAATACGATAACCTTTAGTTAACCGCTCCCGGCCACCAAGACGAATCCTTTAGGCAGCCAGTCAGTGAACAATCCAATTGCTAACCGAGACTTCCCGATCGAGATCGACATCCGTGCGCTGCCGGCTGAACTCAAGGAGGAATTCGATTTCGACGTGTGCCGCAGCACGGCGGACCTTGCATGTCCAGTACTGGACGATGCCTGGAACCGGATGCTGGAAACCGGGCGCAGCCCGGAAAAGTTTTATCAGATGCCCGCTTTCGTACGGTCCAGGAACAGCGGGCAATATCTGGAAAAGCACTGGGAGCTGGTGACGGTAAGACGCCGCAGCGATGCAGCCGTCGTCGGTATTCTTCCTTTGCGCAAAGGTGAGCAAGAAGTTGGCTTGCACCTCGGTTCGATTTGCCTGTTCAAGTACAAGATCAAGGTATTGCAGCTGCTTGGCAGCGTACCTCTGTTGCATCCGGTCGAAGAGCGCTTGTTCGGCTTCGTTCTGAGTAAGCTGCTCGAGCGGCATCCGGATTGCCAGGCCTTGTCCATGCAGGCCGTGCCGCTGGAACTCATCGGTGAATTCCGGGATGTCAAAGGCTTGTCCTGTCACGTCCTGCATGGCTGGCGCGAGTGCCATACGGTTCCGCTGCCGGATACGGTCAGCGAATATCTTCAGAAATTCAGTTCGAAGAAGCGGTATAACCTGTCGCGGCAAATCCGCCTGCTGTCCAAGGAAGCCGGCGAGGCTCGCCTGGTCCGCATCACGCAGCCCGACCAGGTCGCGGACCTCATTGCAGCGCTCAAATCCCTGCCTTCCGGACAACAGCACGCGACACCGGCGCTGCAGACGGAGCTGGAAAACTCCGCGCGCAACGGGTTGCTACTTTCCTACCTGCTCCAGTGCGGCAGCGAAACCGTCGCTGCGATCATTGGCAGTTCGGGTGAAAAGGTCTGGCATGTCCATAACATCCTTTGCAAGGACAAGTACCTGGAGTTGTCGGTGGGGACGAGCATCACCCATTTGGCCATGCAAGATGTCATTGAAGACCTGTCTTTCAAGCTTGTCGATTTCGGGTATGGAACGCCGAACCAGGAATACCGTTCGACGCATGTCCTGAAAAAGCGCGCCCAGGTCTTGCTGTGCCGCAGCCGCAGCCTCTTCAATGCGATGTTCGTCATCCAGAATATGCTCGGCGCGCTGAATAAAACGATGGTCGAGCGCATCAAGAAAACGAGCAAGGAATTTCGCCGGAGGGCGCAGAAGCCCGGGAAACCGTAATGCAAGGCGCCCAGCCTTGACATTGCCGCCGCCTGGGGGAGTGCCCCTGGCGGCGTTGCTGGCTGAAAGCGGCGGGTTTCGCCTTCAGGCCGCTTTCAGTCCGGTCACCCGGCCGTAGATCTGCTTGTAGCGCGCCACGCTGACCGGCCAGTTGCGCTCGTTTTCCACGTATTCCCGTCCTGCCTTGCGCAGCGCCGGCCAGTCGGTCCGGGCTTCGAGCAAATCGCCGACCTTGCTGGCCAGGGCCTGGGGATCGTCGGGTGCGAACAGGACGCCGGTCTTGCCGTCGGTGATCAGTTCGCGGTGTCCGCCGACCCCGGAAGCGGCCAGGATGCGGCCCTGGGCCATGGCCTCGAGCGGCTTGAGCGGGGTGACCAGGTCGGTCAGGCGCATCGACAGGCGCGGGTAGACCAGCACGTCGAGGAGATCGTAGTAGCGCTGTACCTGGTCGTGCGGCACGCGGCCCGTGAACACCACTTTGTCGCCGATGCCGAGTTCCTTCGCCAGCTGGCGCAGCTGGGCGTCCTGGGGACCGCCGCCCACCAGCAGCACCCGCAGGTCGGGGGCGCGCGCGCACAGCGCGGGCACGGCGCGCAGCAGCACGTCCAGGCCTTCATACGCGTAGAAGGAGCCGATGAAGCCGATCAGGCGGTTGTCCTGCAGGCCGAGCTGGCGCTTGAGTTCCAGGTCCGGCTGGCCGCCGACGGCGAACTTGTCGATGTCGACCGCGTTCGGGATCACCGTCACCTTCTCGGCCGGGATGCCGCGCCCGAGGATGTCGCCGCGCAAGCCTTCGCAGATGGTGGTGACCGCATTCGCGCGCTTCAGGGCATAGGTCTCGAGCGCGCGCGTCAGGCGATAGCGCAGGCCGCCCTCGCTGCTGGTGCCGTGGTCGACCGCGGCGTCTTCCCAGAAGGCGCGCACTTCGTACACCACGGGAATGCCGAAGCGGCGGCCGGCGCGCAGGGCGGCGATCGCGTTCAGGCAGGGGGAATGGGCATGCAGGACGTCGGGCTTGATGCGCGGGATGATCTCGGCCAGGCGCTTCTCCAGGCCGCGGATCACTTCCAGCTGGTTCAGGACCGGCATCTTCGCCAGGATGCTGCGCGAGCGCGGGGTGCGGAAGAAATGCAGGCCGTCCGCGGATTCCTCGGGCAGGTCGTTGCCGCCCTGGTGCTTGGCGCCGGTGACATGGAAGGTTTCCCAGCCGAGCGCGCGCTGTTCGCGCAGGATGGAACGGGTGCGGAAGGTATAGCCGCTGTGCAGCGGGATCGAATGGTCGAGGACGTGAAGAACACGCATTGCTGTCAGCTCCGGATGGCGGCGGTCGCGCCGTTCTTGCGCAGGAAGGCTTCGAACATCAGCACGGCCCACAGCGCCGTGCTGTGGTCCTTGGTGCCGGCCTGGTGTTCGTCCAGCATCTGCCTGAGGTACTTGTCGTTGAAAATGCCGGTATCGAGCAGCATCGGGTTGAGCACCGCGCGCTCCAGGGACTCGCGCAGCGGTCCGCGCAGCCAGGACGCAAGCGGAATCGAGAAGCCCATCTTCTTGCGGTACAGGATGTCGTCCGAGAGATAGGGCTGGAGCGCCTTCTTGAAGATGTGCTTGCCCTCGCCGTTGCGCAGCTTGCACGAGGACGGCAGGCCCGAGACCCATTCCACGAACTTGTGGTCCAGCAGCGGCACGCGCACTTCGAGCGCATGCGCCATGCTGGCGCGGTCGACCTTGGTCAGGATGTCGCCCGGCAGGTAGGTCTTCATGTCGACGTACTGCAGCAGCGAGAGCGGGTCGTCGGTCGGCGAGTTGGCGGCGTGGGCGCGCATGACTTCCGCCGCGCGGTAGCCTTGCAGGCGGGCGCGGAAGGAGTCCGAGAACAGCTGGTCGCGCACCCGGTCGACCAGGATCGACACGCCGTGGAAGTAGCCGTCGACCAGGTCGCGCGCCAGGGCCTCGAAGGTGGTCTTGGCGCGGAAGATGCGGGGCGCCCAGTCGGCCTTCGGGTAGGCCGCGCCGAGGAAGCCGAATACCGGCTTGCGCAGGGCCAGCGGCAGCATCGAGCGCACCTGCTGTTCGCCCATCGCCATGCGGTAGCGGCGGTAGCCGGCGAAGTTCTCGTCGCCGCCGTCGCCCGACAGCGCCACCGTCACGCGCTTGCGGGCGAGCTGGCATACGCGGTAGGTCGGGATCGCCGAGCTGTCGGCATAGGGCTCGTCGTACAGCCCCGCCAGCAGGTCGACCAGGCCGTAGTCGTCCTTGTCCACGGTCTCGGACTGGTGGTTGGTCCGGTACTGCTCCGCCACCTGGCGCGCGTAAGTCGATTCGTCGAAGGCCGGGTCGTTGAAGGCGATCGAGCAGGTGTTGACCGGATCCTTGGACAGGCCCGCCATCATGGCCACGACCGCGCTCGAATCGACGCCGCCGGAGAGGAAGGCGCCCAGCGGCACCTCGGCCTCGAGCTGGCTCTCGACCGCTTCGCGCAGGCGCGTCACCAGCTCTTCCTCCATCTCGCGCTCGCCCATCGGCGCATGCGGGGTGAAGGGCAGGTCCCACCAGCGGCGCGGGCGGGCGGCGCGGCCGTCGGCGCCCACGTGCAGGGTCAGGCTATGACCGGGTTCGAGCTTGAAGGCATCCTTGAAGATGGTGCGCGGTTCCGGCACGTAGCCGTAGGCGAAGTATTCCTCGACCGCGCGCGGCTCGATGGTGCGAGGCAGCTCGGGGAAGGACAGCAGCGACTTGAGCTCCGAGCCGAACACCAGGGTGCCGTCCGGCAGGAAGGCGTAATGCAGCGGCTTGATGCCGAGGTGGTCGCGCGCCAGGAAGAAGGTGCGTTCCTTGCGGTCCCAGATCGCGAACGCGAACATGCCGCGCAGGTGGCGCACGCAGTCGTCCCCCCACTGTTCCCAGGCGTGCACGATGGTCTCGGTGTCCGACTGGGTGCGGAAGGTGTGGCCGAGCGCCTTGAGCTCCGCCATCAGTTCGCGGAAATTGTAGATCTCGCCATTGAATACGGTGACCACGCTGTGGTCTTCGTTGAACAGCGGTTGCTGGCCGCTGGCCAGGTCGATGATCGACAGGCGGCGGTGGCCGAAGCCGACGCCGGGTTCGAGGTAGACGTCGCCCTCGACGGGGCCGCGGTGGAACTGGGTCTGGTTCATCCGCTCCAGCACCGCGCGATCGATGTCGCGCGTGCCGCGCGGGTCAAAAATGCCAACTATTCCGCACATGGTCGGGTGATTTCTTCTGAGTTGATGGTGACGTCGCGCAGGCGGTCGTAGAGGGCCGTATAGGCGCCGACCATTGCCGCGACACTGTAGTTGCGCTCGATACGCTCGCGCGCCGCGATCCCGTGCGCGCGCAGGCGCGCCGGATCGTCGAGATAGGCGCCGAGGGCGGCCGCCAGCGCGACCGGGTTCGACGGCGGCACCAGGGCGCCGGTGGCGCCCTCCTGCACCACGTCCGGGATGCCGCCGACGGCGCTGGCCACCACCGGCAGCCCGCAGGCCATGGCTTCGAGCAGGGTGACCGGCGTGCCTTCGGCGATCGAGGACAGGGCGAACACGGAGAAGCCGCGCATCAGGTCCGCCACGTCGCTGCGCGCGCCCGGCATCCAGACCAGGTCGGCGACTCCCTGTTCCCTGGCGCGCCCGGCCAGGAATTCGCGCAGCGGGCCGTCGCCGACGATGGCCAGGCGCAGCGCGCCGCGCTGCTGCGGCCGTTCGCGGCACAGCAGGGCGAAGGCATCGATCAGGCCGGCCTGGTCCTTGACATCCTGCAGGCGTCCAACAGTGCCGATGACGAAGGGCGCCGCCGCAAGCGGCCAGGGCGGCTCGGCCACCGCCAGTCCGGGCGCGTAGCGCGCCGTGTCCACGCCGTTCTGGATCAGTTCGGTCTTGCGCGCGGGAATGCCGACCAGGCCGGTCAGCCAGTTCTCCAGGTCGCGCGAGACCGGGATGTAGCGGCCGATCCAGGGCGCCAGCGCGCGGCGCAGGAAATTGTGCTTGCGGTTGCGGCCTTCCGGATCGCTGGCGTCGCGCCCGTGCTCGGCGTGGATGCGCACCGGCACGCCCGCGGCCCAGGCCGTGAACGCATATTCGGCGCAGGCGAAGTTATAGGTGTGGACGATGGCCGGGCGCAGGCGGCGCAGCAGGCGCCACATGGCCAGGTGGATACCCAGCCCGAGGCCGGGCGGCTTGTGCAGCGCGAACAGCTCGACGTCGGGCTTGGCGATCCTGTCCGCGAACTCGGTATAGCCGGTCAGGCACACGATCGCGTGGCGGTAGCGCGCGGCAGGCATGTGGTTGATGCAGTCCACCAGCAGCGTTTCCAGCCCGCCGAAGTCGAGCCGGTAGATCACGTGCACCACCAGCGGGCGCTGGTCCTTTGCAGCCATCAGCGTCCCCGTGCGGCCCCGAGGCTCGCTTCGAGCGGCGCCAGGTTGGCGTCCAGGAAGGCGCGCAGCGCAGCGCGCGCGCTGTCCGGATTCTCGCCGAAGGGCGCCGCCACCATGACGGCGGCGCCGTCGTCGCCGCGCAGCAGCAGCGTGGCGCGGGCCTGGCGCAGCTTGCCCTGGACGTCGCTGGCGGTGAAGCCGCCATCGACCCACAGCCAGTGCCAGACCAGGAACTGTCCCTGCGGGCCCTTGATGCGGGTCTCGCGCAGCGCCAGGCTTCGTCCGCCGACGCGCTCTTCGCGCCCGCCGGAGGCCACTTCCAGGAATTCCTTGCGGGTGCCTACGCGGTTGGTCGAGCTGATCAGGATCTTGCCGCGCTCCTGGTTGCGGTAGTACAGCACCTGGAGATTGACCGGCTGCGCGCCCGGGGCGGCATAGGTGCCGCGCAGGGCGGCGTCGGGATCCATGAAGCTGGGCTGCCAGGCGGTCCAGGCCGGCGCCTGGCTCCAGGCAAGGCGCTGGGCGTCCAGGCGGACCGGCGCCGGGTTGTGGTTGGCGCGATCGGCATAGGCCGCCAGCGCCGGCCAGACGGCGCAGGCGAGGACGGCGGCCAGCGCCACGCCCGCGATCGGACGCGCCGGCACGGCCGGTGCGTCGGCCAGGACGCCGGCCGCGGGCTCGGACTGGTCTTCGCGCCAGTAGCTGCCGATCCAGAACATGATGAACATCACCAGGCCGAAGAACAGCCAGCCGTAGATCAGGTGGTCCACGCCGGTGGCCAGTTCCATGCCGCTGAAGTGGCCGATCATCACGATCATCACGGCGCGCAAGCCGTTGGCGACGATCGGCACCGCGATCGACAGCCCCACGAACACCAGGCGGCGCGTCAGGCTGCGATAGCTCAGGTAGGCGTACAGGCAGCCGAGGGTGACGGAAGAAATCAGGTAGCGCACGCCGCTGCAGGCCTCGACCACCGACCAGTTCCCGGTCGGCAGCTCGAAGTAGGTGCCGTTACGCAGCACCGGGATGCCGAATGCGCGCACGGCGGCCACGGTGAAGTCGGCGGTGAAGTTGATCAGGTGCGGAACGAAGGCTTCGCCGAAAGGCACCGCCAGCAGGATGAAGGCGAGCGGGAAGGCGAGCGAGCGCGCCAGCTGCCAGCCCAGCACCGCCACCGCGCTCAGGGGCAGCATGGCGGCGAAGGCGTATTGCATCGCGAATTGCACCTCGCCCAGGCGCGCCAGCAGCCAGCCGGCGCCGCACAGCGCCAGCAGGCCGACTGCGGGCCAGCAGGGCGCGACCGGAATCCGCTTGAAGACGGCGCGACGGGTCCAGATCAGCCACAGGCTGATGGGCAGGATGGCGTAGCCGTGGGCGAAGGTGTCGGAGCTGTTCCAGATCGAGACGATCGAGGCGGCGGTGCCGAAGTAGAACAGGAAGGGCGCGAGCAGCGCCATGGCGATCAGCGCCACGCTGGCGCCGGGGATGGAGGTGCGCACTGCGCCGGCCAGCGCCGGTTGGTCGTTCATCAACATTCGAGCCTCTCTTCGATGCTTGACAGGTGGGCAGGCCAGCTATAGCGGCGTTCGACGCAGGCGCGCGCCGCGCGGCCCATGGCGTCGCCGGGCGTACGCAGCAGGGCAAGCAGCCGGCTTGCGTGGTCCTCGGGCGCATCGGCCACCACCAGTTCGCTGCCCGGCGTGGCATCGATGCCTTCGAACGCCTGGGGAGAAGCGACCACGGGGCGCGCCATCGCCATCGCTTCGAGTACCTTGTTCTGGATGCCGCGCGCAATGCGCAGCGGGGCCACCGCGACCGCGGCGTGCGCCACATAGGGCCGCACGTCGGGCACGCTGCCGGTGACGGTGATGCCGGGACGGGCGGCAAGCGCCTGCACGGCCGGGGCAGGGCGGGCGCCGACGATCACCAGGCGGGCACGCGGCTCCCCGGCCAGCACCAGCGGCAGCACGTGGTCGGCGAACCACTGGACCGCGTCGATGTTGGGCCAGTAGTCCATGGCGCCGGTGAATACCATGGCCGGGCCGCCCTTGCCCTCCGCCTCGTAAGGATTCGGATAGGCACGGTCCGGGCTGAAGTACTCGGTATCGACGCCGTTGTTGAAGAATCCGATGCGGTCCGCGCTTTCGGGAGCGAGCTGGCGGAACAGCTCCGCCTCCGGTGCGGACACGAACAGGGAGGCGTCGAAGCGCGCCGCCACCTGCCGCTCGTAGGCGAGCAGGCGGCCCGCCTCGTGGCGGTACAGCCAGCTCATCGGCCAGGACTTCTTGTCGGCGTACTGGCGCCACTTGTCGGAGTCGACGTCGCAGAAATCGATCACCCGGCGCGCCGCGGCATGGGAGTCGGCGTACTGGGCCATCGGCGAGCAGAACACCACGATGCGCCCGACGCCGTGCTCGCGCACCGTGCGGTCGACCCAGGCCTGCATGCCGGCGTCGCGGTAGAAGCCTTGCGAGATCGAGCCGCCGGCGGCGAGGCTGCCCATGCCGCGCAGCCGGCCCTGGAGCGGGCCGAGGCGGACGAAGTGGCTGCTGGCGCACATCGCCTCGACCGCCGGGACGTGCTGCCAGTCGTCGGGATCGTCGATGAAGGTCGCCAGATGCACGCGATAGCGCTGCGCCAGGTGCTTGAGCAGGTTGTAGGAGCGGATCTTGTCGCCCTTGTTGGGCGGATAGGGGATGCGGTGCACCAGCAGCAGCAGGTCGGCCCGGGCCTGCGCCGGGGCCGCGGGCTGCTTGTCCAGCACTGCGTCGGTCAGCAACATCAGCGGCGCTCCAGGAAGATCCGGTCCATGCGGTCCCACGCGAAATCGCGCGCCAGCGCTTCCAGCCGCGACTCCATGCGTGCGATGTTGACGTAGTGGCGGAAGCGCGCCTTGGCGCCCAGTCCTTGCGGACGCGGCTGGCCGGGATCGAGTTCCCAGGGATGGAAGTAGAACAGGGCTGGTTCGCCGTCCTCGCGGTTGACCTTTTCCATCATCCAGCGCGACAGGGCGTAGGGAAGCAGGCGGAAGTAGCCGCCGCCGCCGGCCGGCAGGTTGCGTCCGCCCATCCGGACCGTGGTGACCGGCACTTCCAGCAGGCTGTCGGGGCCGTTCGGATAGAAGGCGAAGCGCGGCGCGTCCGGCATGCCGTAGTGGTCGTGGGCGATCGGGTAGATGCTGGAGCTGTAGCGGTAGCCGGCCTCGTGCAGCGCGTCGAGCGCCCACAGGTTCTGCGCGCCGATCGAGAAGCTTGGCGCGCGGTAGCCGAGGACCTCCTGGCCGCCGATGTCTTCCAGCAGGGCCTTGCTGGAGCGGATGTCGTTGTCGAACTCGGCGCGGCTCTGGTCCGAGGCGCGCAGGTGGCCGTAGCCGTGGCTGGCCAGCTCGTGGCCGCCGGCGACGATGCGGCGCACCAGGTTCGGATAGCGCTCGGCGATCCAGCCCAGGGTGAAGAAGGTGGCGCGCACGCCGTGGCGCTCGTACAGCGCCAGGATGCGGTCGACGTTGGCCTCGACCCGGCATTCGCGCGCATCCCAGCTGTCGCGCGAGATGTAGGGGGCGAAGGCGGAAACCTGGAAGTAATCCTCGACGTCGCAGGTCATGGCGTTGCGGATGCGCTCGCCCGGGGCGGGACGCGGCCTTGCTGCGGGGGTGTGCATCTTCATTCCTGGTTGTCCATGTGCTGGGCCGGCGCGCCGGGCGGCGCGGCGACGATTTTCTTCAGGATCGACAGCACCGAGACGATCGATTTCTCGAGGCGCATCATGCGCTCGTCGAGCAGTTCCACGCTGGCGCCGCCGGTGCGGCGTTCGCCCAGGCGCAGTTCCTCGCCGGCGCCGAGCAGGTCGGCGCCGTTGGCGCCGGCATGGGCGGCGCGCGCCCCATTTGCGGCGCCCGGGATCTCGGTCTCGGGCAGCTGGTATTCCTCGGAGATGTCGCGCACCACTTCGTTGATGTGGCTTTCCGCGAAGGCGTGCAGCTCTTCCAGGTAGCCCATCAGCAGGACGCGGTCCATCAGGGTATTGGTCTTGCGCGGGATGCCGCCGCTGTAGCCGAAGATCGCCGCATGGGCGCCGTCGTCGAAGGACGGGTCGCCCTGCCAGCCGACCGTGGCCAGGCGGTGCTCGACGTAGGCGCGGGTTTCCTGCGCATCCATCGGGCCCAGGTGGTAGCTGGCGATCACGCGCTGGCGCAGCTGCTGCATGCCGGGGCTGTGCAGGGTGGCGCGGAATTCCGGCTGGCCGAGCAGGAAGGTCTGCAGCAGCGAGCGGTCGTCGGTCTGGAAGTTGGACAGCATGCGCAGCTCTTCGACGGTGCGCGCGTTCAGGTTCTGGGCTTCGTCGATCACCAGCAGGGCGCGCTTGCCCTGGCGGTCGACCGTGCGCAGGAACTGTTCCAGGCGGTTGAGCAGCTCGGCCTTGCTGGCCCCTTCGTAAGGCAGGCCGAAGCTCGACACCACCATGCGCAGCGTGTCTTCCGGATCGAGGCTGGTGTTGACGATATGCGCCGCGACGATCTGGTCGGTCGGGATCTTGTTGAGCAGGTTGCGCACCAGGGTGGTCTTGCCGGCGCCGACCTCGCCCGTGATGACGATGAAGCCTTCGCCCTGCGACAGGCCGTACTCGAGGTAGGCCATGGCGCGCTTGTGGCCCTTGGAGCCGAAGAAGAAGTGGGGGTCGGGGCGCAGCTGGAAGGGCTTGGCCGACAATCCGTAGTAGGTTTCGTACATCGTTGTTCTTCCGGTTAAAGCTTCATCGACAGGCTTGCCGAAATGGCGTTTTCCGAGTAGGTCCCGCTATTGCCGACCCCGACGTCGCCGCTGCGGCGCCGCATTTCCACCGTGCCCAGCATGCGCTCTCCATAGCGGCGGGTCAGGCCCACCCGCAAGGTGCGCTGGTGGTTCACCAGGCCGGTCGTCAGCGACTGGCTGCGCTGCACGTTCCAGCCGCCGATCACGCTGGAACGGCTGTTCAGCTGGCGGGTGAAGGTCGCATCCAGGCCACGCTGGCGCACGTTGGTATTCAGGTTGCTCAGCTGGCTGCCCAGCAGGTCGCTGTCGCTCTGCGCATCCGTCAGGGCGATGCGCTCGTTCGCATACAGGCTCAGCACCGCGCTGCTGCGCCCGAGCCGGTAGGCGCTGGTGGCCTGCAGCGACTTCTGGCGCATGTAGCGGTTGCTCAGGAAATTCACGCTGTCGGCCAGGCTGGGCGGCAGGCCGGTGGCCTGCATGTAGGCCGCGACCACGCGCTGGCGTTCGACCGGATCGGGGAAGGAGGCCGAGAACAGGCGGTCGAGCAGTGCGGCGGTGTCGATCGTGGTGGGCAGCAGGAATTGCTGGCGCGAGGTCGTCACCGCGTCGCTGTAGCTGACGCTCCACACCGTCTGGCGGCTGCGGTGGCTCGCCAGCAGCGAACCGGTCTGGCCATAGTAGTGGCGGCCGAGCGAGGCTTCGAGGCTGGTGCGGGCGCCCGGCTTCCAGGCGAAGCCGGCCGACCAGTTGCGGCCCTCGTCCTTGTTGTCACTGCCGAGGCCGCCGAAATCGTAGCGGTCGTAGCCGGCGGTGGCGGTCAGCGCCAGGCGCGGCGAAATGCGGTAGCTCAGGTTGCCGCGCAGGGACTCGGTCGTGGATTCCCCGTAGCGCGCGGAATCCAGGTCCTGGCGGTAATAGTTCAGTCCCCAGCCGACGGTGTCGAAGTTGCTGCCACTGGCCAGGCTCGCGCTGACGGCATCGCTGTCCGACTTGTAGAAGCCGTTCCGCACGGCGTCGCCCAGCACGCTGCCGCCGGCCGAGTCGACCGCGTCGCGCGTATAGCGCAGCTGGGCGCTGGCGGTATTGCCGAAGCGGTGCACCAGGTAGGGGCTCACGCTCCAGGTCTCGATCTCGGTACGGTTGCCGAGCGAGTACAAATCGGTGCTCAACTGCGGGCCGAAGGCGGAGGTGCTGCGCTGGCCGCGCGAAGTGGAGGCGTCGATGTACAGCAAATCCTCGGACAGGATGCCGCGCAGGGCGCCGCTGTACTGGCGCTGGTTGTCGGTGGTGCGGTTGCCGACGTCGTGCAGGAAGGCGAACTGGTGCCACTCGGCGCTGGCCGACACGTTCAGGCGCGGCGAGGTGCCGATCACGGTCACTCCGGGGGCCAGCTGGGCCACCAGTTCACTGCGCTTGCGCTCGTCGGCCTGGAGATTGATGTTGTCCGTGTAGGTGACGCTCGTCGTCAAGGTCGGGACGACACGCCAGCCGGCTTGCGCCGGCAGCGCCAGCAGCATGGCTGCGGCCAGCGGCGCCAGGCGCGGCAGCCGCTTAGCCGTAGTGATAGTCATACGTCTCTTCGATGCCCGGGATGTCCCTGGTCTTGTTATAGATGAGGTTAACGTTGTTCATGCCTTCCAGCTGGTGCAGCGCTTCCTTGACCGCGTGCTGGGTCGTGGTCTGGGCTTCCACCACGACCACGATCTGGCCCATGTGGCTGGCCAGCACGCGCGATTCGCTGGTCAGCAGCAGCGGCGGCGAATCGAAGATGATGACGCGGTCCGGATAGCGGTTGGCCAGTTCGTTCAGCATCGCGCTCATGGTCGAGCTGGCCAGCAGTTCGGTGGCGCGCGAGGTGCTGGTGCCGGCCGGCAGGATGGACAGGGTGTCGACATTGGTGCGCAGCATGACGTCCGACAGGTCGAGCTTGTCGTCGAGCAGGATGTCCATCAGGCCGCGCTGGGCCGGCAGGCCGAGCGTGCGCAGCACCGAAGGACGCGCCACGTCGGCGTCGACCAGCAGCACGGTGTGGTCGAGTTCCATGGCGATGCTCATCGCCAGGTTGATCGCGCAATAGGTCTTGCCTTCGCCCGGCAGCGAGCTGGTCACCATGATCAGGTTGGCCGGCTTGTCCTTGGGACCGCGCTCGGCAAAGGCGCGCTGCAGCAGCGGGCGCTTGATGATGCGGAATTCCTCCAGCAGGGCGGTGCGTCCGCCGGCGGCGGTGACCATGCCCGTGTCGCGCATGCGCGCCAGGTCCAGGTCGACCTTGCGGGTACCGGCGCGGGAGCGCGCCGGCGCCTCGGCGGCGGGCGCGGCCGCAGGCGCGCTGTCCGGCAGGGGGACGGCGGCCGGCGCGGCCGCGACGGCGGCGCCATGCTCCGGCGCGTAGCCGGCGGCATCGGCCGCCGGGGAGAAGGTAACGGGGGCGGCGCTCTGGCGCTGCTTGTCGATGCGGCTGGCCGCTTTTTCAATGATGCTCACATTCGCTCCTTGGCAACGGCCTTACATGTTGGGACGGACGAGGATGGCGGCGACGCCGGCCCCATAGGCGCTGAACAGCACCAGCACCGAGACGCCCAGCGCCACCAGGCGGCGCTTGCGGCGGACGGTCTGCTCGGCGGTCCAGTTCATGCTGATCGAACCGAGGATCGGCACGCCGGTCACCTCGCGCAGCGCCGCATGGCTGAGGAAGGTCGGGCGCAGCTGGCTCATCAGGAATGCACCGGCCAGGCCGGCGGCCAGCGCAGCGACGAACACGGCCGAGAACAGGCGCAGGCGGTTGGGGCCGGACGGCACCGGCGGCGCGGTCGGCGGCTCGATCACGCGGAAGGTCAGCATGTCGGTGGCCGAGGACAGGTCGCCCGAGAGCTTGGCCGATTCGCGGCGCTCGACCAGCTTCTGGTAGTTTTCGCGGTTGACTTCGTAGTCGCGGTTGAGCTGGGCCAGCTGGGCCTCGACTTCCGGCGCCTGGGCGCTCTGGTTGCGCAGCTGCGCCACGCGGGCGCTGTATTCGGCCACCCGCGCCTGCAGCGAGGCCACGCGCGCATCGGCTTCCGACAGCGCGACGGTGAGCTGCTGCAGCATCGGGCTGTAGCTGGCGCCCGGATCGGCGCTCGGCTTGCGGTTCTTCGCCTGCTCTTCCTTGCGCGCCTGCAGCTGCTCGAGCAGGCGGCGGTTGGCGACGATGTCCGGGTGCTGCTCGGTGAACTGGGTGCGCAGGGAATCCAGGGTCTTGGTGACGGTGGCGATGCGCTCTTCCAGCGCCGGGTCCACATAAGGCAGGCTGGGGCTGGCCCCGCCCTTGGCGCCGCTGCCGCCCGAAATCTGGCGGCGGATCGCATTGCGTCCCTGCTCGGCTTCGGCCAGCTCCAGGCGAGCCTGGCTCAGGGCTTCGTTGGCGGCGATCATGCGCGAGCCGAAGTCCGCGCCTTCGCGCGGCAGCATGCCGACGTTCTTGATCTTGAACTCCTTGAGCGTGTTTTCGGCCGTGGCCAGCTTCTCTTCGTAGCTCTTGATCTGGTCGTCGATGAACTGGACCGCCTTCTCGGAGTCCTGCTTCTTCCCGCCGAAGCTGCCCTCGACGAAGATGGTGAGGAAGGCCTGGACCACGTCCTTGCCTTCCTTGGCGCTGGGCGCCGTGTAGGTGATGGTATAGATGTCGTCGCGCTCGGTGCCCGCGATCTTGATGCGCGAAATCATGTCGTCGACCATCTTTTCCTGCTCCTTGCTGTCGCGCGCCTTGACGTCGAGGTCGACCATGCGCATGACGCGCTCGACGTTCGGACGGCTGATCAGGGTGCGGCGCATGAACAGCACCTGCTGGTCCAGGTTCGGCACCGTGGTCATGTTCGACAGCAGGGGTTTGAGGATGCTCTGGGTGTCCACGTAGACACGGGACGACACTTCGTACTGGTTCGGCAGCTTGAACACCACGGCCCATCCGGCCAGGGCGACGACCCAGGTGATAACGACGGCATGCCAGCGGTATTTGCCGATGGCTTTCAGAAATGTAAGGATCAGGGCTGTAATCTCGGCCATCTTGTCAGTCTCGCCAGTAAGAGCCCGGTGACGGGCTCAACTAATTAAAGATCTTGCATGATCGCTTGTACACTAAGCAATTGCAATTACGTATTTAGAAATTGCGGCTTTCCAGCTTCAGAGTGCAAACTGTTTGCAACAGAACTTCTGCAGTGCAACAAAATTTCAAGGACTTGCCCGTTTTCACCTCGAAATCTTGTTGCATTATCGCAAACATTCGGGCCGAAGAGTGATTGTATTTTTCTACACCCTTTGGCAGTGTTGCTTCAAGCTTAAGCAGGCAAGTCAGTAGCAATAGAATAATTCTGTTGCTGTACGTTAAACATGCTTATTGTAATGTTTAATGTTGGAAAGGGCCTACACGATTGGAAGTCTTTGGCAACAGGTTTACCGGAGAAATATGATATGCGAATGACAACAAGGCGCGCCACCTGCCTTTTGCTGGGCGGCCTGCTGGCCTGGCCAGCCCTGGCGGCCGGCCTGCCGGACACCGCTGCGGCAGTAAAAAGATCCGTGGTCGGCGTCGGGACTTACCAGAAGACGCGCAGCCCGGCGACCGTGTTCGTCGGCACCGGCTTTGTCGTGGGCGACGGCCTGAGCGTGATCACCAACGCGCACGTTGTCCCCGATGTCTTGAATGGCACCCGCGTGGAGGAGCTGGGCGTGGTGGTGGGCAAGGGCGAGCAGATCGCGTTCCGTCCAGCGACCCTGGTCGGCCTGGACCGGGAGCACGACCTGGCCCACCTGCGCCTGAGCGGCGCGCCGCTTCCGGCCGTGACGCTGGGGGACGACGCACAGGCGGTGGAGGGCCAGGAACTGGCCTTCACTGGTTTCCCTTTGGGAATGAATCTCGGCCTGTTCGCCGCGACGCACCGGGCGCTGCTGGCGGCCATCACGCCGGTGGTGCGTCCTTCGCTGAACTCGCGGGGCCTGGATGCGCGCGCCATCGCCCAGCTGCAGCGTTCTTCCTTCCAAGTGTTCCAGCTTGACGCGACCGCCTACCCGGGCAACAGCGGCAGTCCACTCTACGATCCGGCCAGCGGCGCCGTGCTGGGCGTGATCAATGCCGTGTTTGTCAAAGGCTTGAAAGAAAGCGCGATCAGCGCGCCCAGCGGCATCACCTACGCCATCCCGGTACGCCATGTCCACGCGCTCTTGCAACGAAAGTAAGCACGAGTATTTCAACGGTGCATGCATTTCCACAGGCCGCTGTTATACAATACCTACGCTTGTTAATTGATGTATAACATTTTTCAATCGCTAGACGATGTCGCGCAGGCAAGCCGCCGCGCGGCCGCGCGAAGGGGACTCGACGTGAGCAAACTGATGCATTTGACGAAATATCTCGTGGCCGCGGGCGCCGCCGGCTTCCTGCTGCTGTTGGGGGGCTGCGCCACCCCCGCCGCGCCAAGCCAGGCCGCGCTGGCGCCGGTCAATCCCGATTACCTCATCGGTGCGGGCGACAGTGTAAACATCATCGTCTGGCGTAATCCGGAAGTGTCGATGTCGGTCCCGGTACGCCCGGACGGCAAGATCACCACGCCGCTGGTCGAGGATCTCCAGGCCGCGGGCAAGACCTCGACCCAGCTGGCGCGCGACATCGAGCAGGCGCTGGCGAAATTCATCCAGCAGCCGGTGGTGACGGTGATCGTCACGAATTTCGTCGGCAACTACAGCGAGCAGATCCGCGTCATCGGCCAGGCGGCCCGTCCGCAAGCGTTGCCGTTCCGCCGCGATATGTCCTTGATGGATGTCCTGATCGCGGTCGGCGGCGTTACCGAATTTGCTGCCGGCAATAAGGCAACGATCGTGCGCACCGTCGACGGCAAACAGGAAAAGCTGCCGGTACGTCTCGACGCCCTGTTGAAGGACGGCGATATTTCGGCCAACGTGATGATGCGTCCCGGCGACGTTCTTGTCATTCCGGAAAGCTTCTTCTAATTCGTGCCTGTCGAACATTTTTACAACAGACAGGCCAGATGGATGGCGACTTGCCGCGCATAAGCGATTAGTATTTGATAACGCAGGTTTTTTTCGGACGGGTCTATCGAAGGCATGGAAATTGCTTGTAGAAAATGACTTGCCATTAAGAAATTACGGCATACATTTTTCCCTTAAGGATCTAGTTCATGGACAAAGATATCGGTTCCACGTCTGACGACAAGCGCACCCCGGGCACGCTCGGCGCACGCGGCGCGGCGCGCCGCCGGTTCGCCCGGGCAGGGGTGGGCGCGACCGGTATCGTCCTGACCTTGAGCAGCAAGGGCGCCATGGCCAATGCCTGTTCCTCGCCCTCCGGGTTCGTCTCGGCCTCGCTCAAGGGCAGCAGCGGCCCCGCCTTTTCCTGCGCCTCGAACGGTTCGCACGGGTACTGGAAGAACCACCAGGAGGAGTGGGGGATCACCGGCGTGAAACCCACCGACCTGTTCGGCGCCCATTTCGATACCGGCATCGGTTACGCGCACCTGAAGCAGATTCCCCTGATCGGCGTGCTCGACCCGAACGCCTACTTCGATGCACTCGCGCAGAAGGAAGGCAAGAAGAAGGGCGAAGTGCCGCCAGGTTTCGATCCGAACAATGTCGCGATGCAGACCATCGCCGCCTACCTGAATGCGCGCCAGGCCATGGCGACCGGGGCGCAGGGCGCGGTGCTGACACCCCAGGCAGTGAAGAAGATCTGGTCCGATTTCGTTTTCGATGGCAGCTACCTGCCCAGCCCCGGCGCCGAACGCTGGGGCGGCGCGCAGATCGCGTCCTACTTCGAAGGCACCTTCCTGCGCAAGTAGCCGGGAGAGCGGCGCTTGTCGATGTGGCGTGTCAGGTCCGGCCAGCAACTCTTGCATCGTTGCTGGGGCCATGAGTGCGTGCTGTATAACAATCTCTCTGGCAGCACCCACCTGCTCGATCCGGCCACGATCGATCTGCTGGCTTGCCTGGCCGAACAGGCCATGTCGCCGGCGGCGCTGGTGGACGAGGGCTATGCCGAGGCCGGCGATATCGGCGCCTTGCTGCGGGACCTGGAATTGCTTCACCTGATCGAACCCCTTCCATGCTGACCCTGGCCATGCTGGGCCGCGACACGGCCGTCCGGCGCCTGCGCGCCCAGGGCCTGCGCCTGCAGACCGGCCCCTTCGTCAACTGCATCCACAGCCCGCTGGATGGGCTGGCCGACCTGCTGCTGGCCATGTACGGCGACTACCCGGTCCTGTCCGACGAGGGAGTCGCGGACTTCCACCTGCGCCTCGTGCCGGGCCGGGGCCTGCGCCGCTGGCTCAGGCCCCAGGTGTTCTTCGAATACGCGGGGCAGGCGCCGTTCCAGCCCTTGCCCCGGGACCAGCTGTTTCCCATGCTCGAGTGGAGCCTGAACTGGTGTGTCTCGGCGCATGCGCAATCCTGGCTGATCATCCATGCGGCTGTCGTCGAACGCCATGGCAAGGCCGTGATTCTTCCGGCGCCATCCGGCTCGGGCAAGAGCACGCTGTGCGCGGCCCTGGTCAGCCGCGGCTGGCGCCTGCTGTCCGATGAGCTGACCCTGGTGCGGCTGGACGACGGCCGCATCGACCCCAACCCGCGCCCCGTCAGTCTGAAGAACCAGTCCATCGACATCCTGCGCGCGTTCGCGGCGCAGCAGGTGTTCACCGACCCGGTGGCCGACACCGTCAAGGGAACGGTCGCCCACATGCGCGCGCCCGCGGACAGCGTGCTGCGGGCGGGCGAAGCTGCCGAGCCCGCCTTCGTGGTGTTTCCGCGCTTTGCGGCGGATGCCGGCCTGGCGCTCGAGGAAGTGGCGCCCGCGCGCGCGTTCTTCCGGCTGGCGGAGAATGCCTTCAACTACAACCTGCTGGGCGCCGCCGGCTTCGAGGCCGTTGCCGGTGTCGTCGGGCGCTGCCGCAGCTACGATGTCAGCTACAGCAGCCTGGACGAAGCCCTGGGTGCGTTCGAGCGCCTGGTGGCGGGGCCGTGCTGATGGCCCGGCCGCTGCTCGTCACGGTCCTGGCAGAGCCCGCCCGGCTGCATGGGCTCGCGCCGGCGCAATGGGACCTCCTGCTGCGCCAGTCCGCCGCGTGCGGACTGCATGCGAGCCTGTATCACCTGGCGCTCGGGCAGGACGCCCTGGCGGGGATGCCCGAGCGGGCCAGGCGCCACCTGGAGTGGGCCGACCTGCGCTGGCGCGCTCATGGACGCGCGGCGCAGCATGAAGTCGCCTGCATCCTGGAGGCGCTGTCCGGCACCGGCGTCGCCCCGGTCCTGCTCAAGGGCGCGGCCTACGCCGCCGCGGGCTTGCAGGCGGCGCTGGGCCGCCGCTACGCCGACATCGACATCCTGGTCCCGAAAGAGCGCCTGCCCGATGTCGAGGCGGCCCTGATGCTGCATGGCTGGCGCACGACCGCACTCGATCCCTACGACCAGCGCTATTACCGCGAATGGATGCACGAGCTGCCGCCCATGAGCCATGCACAGCGTGGCAATACGGTCGATGTCCACCATGCCATCGTTCCCGAGACCGCCGCCGCGCGCCCCGATCCGGCCAAGCTGCGCGCAGCCGCGGTCCCGGTGCCCGGCCAGCCCGGCCTGTGGACCCTGTGTCCGCATGATATGTTCCTGCACAGCGCCGTGCACCTGTTCTGGGATGGAGAGTTCGAGCACGGCCTGCGCGACCTGTTCGACCTGCACCGCCTGGCGCTGCAATTCGGTCCCCAGCCCGGCTTCTGGGACGGGCTGGCGGCCAGGGCGCGCGAGCTGGACCTGGCCCGTCCGCTGTTCTATGCCTTGCGCTATTGCGTGCGCCTGCTGGGCACGGCGGTACCGACCGCGGTGCTGGCCGAGGCCGAGGCCGGTCCCGGCCGGCCCAAGGCCGCGCTGCTGGCGCTGATGGACGCACTGTTCCTGCGCGTGCTGCCGCCGCACCTGGGCTCCGCCGGCCCTGCGCGCCGGCTCGCCCACGGCGCCCTCTATGTGCGCGGCAACTGGCTGCGCATGCCGCCGCTGCTGCTGTCGCGCCACCTGTTCCACAAGGCCTTCCTGTCGCCCAGGCTTGCCGAAGCAGGTTGAACCGGCCTGAAGGGCTGGTGCACTGCGGAAGAATGGCATACTATTAACAGATTGCCCCTGCGGCCCTTGCGATTCATCCAACCTATCTCGCGGACAGGACACATGGAAACAGCGGACAAGCTGGTACGCCTGCAAGACCTGCGCCAGTTCCTGGCCGGCGGCAGCCTGGAGGAAAGCCTGCAGCGCCAGGCCGAGCAGGCCGCGCTGCTGGTCGGCGCCGACCACTGCTCGATCATGCTGATCAACAGCGGCAGCGGCGAGGAAATGCGGATGAGCATGTATGCGCGCCACGGCGACTTGCCGGACGCGGCCCTGCATGCCTCGATCGGCACCGGCGAGGGCATCTGCGGCCACGTGCTGGCCAGCGGCGAGGCGCTGCTGGTGGAAGACATCGGCCGCTCGCAGTTCGCGCTGCTGGCGCGCCGTCCCGACGCGGCCGGCCGCGCCCTGATGTCGGCGCCGGTGCGCATCGGCGAAAAAATCATTGGCGTGGTCAACGTGTCCGGGGCAAGCTTCGACCCGCTCGACCTGCCCCTGCTCGACATCGTGGCCACCCTGATCGGCAAGTCGATCCAGGTGGCCCAGCTGCAGCGCGTGCTCGACTCGCGCTTCGCCCAGCTGGCCCTGCTGCAGGAAGCCCAGCTCAAGGTGGGGGAGCAGGTGCGCACCGCCTACCAGAACCCGGAGGACGTGGCGCGTATATTGGCGCGCGCCTTCTTCCGCGAAATGACCAAGGCCGGCTTCGCTTCCGGCCAGATCGTCAGCGCGGCCACCGAACTCATCGATCAACTCAATCATCAATTGCAGGCGGGCGGACAATCCGCCTGAAGAGGCATGGAAACAACCCACACCGCGCTCGAGGCGGCCGTCGCCGAGTGGCGGGCCTTGCTCGGCCACGAACACGTCCTATCCGGGGCCGCCGCCACCGCCGCCTACGGGCGCGACACCACCGGCATCGAACGCAGCGTTCCAGCGGCGCTGCGCATCGTGGACGGCGCAAAGCTGCCCGAAGTGATGCGCATCGCCCAGCGCCACCGGGTGCCGGTCTACCCGGTCAGCACCGGGCGCAACTGGGGCTACGGCAGCGCGCTGGCGGTCAACGGCGCCTGCGTGATCCTCGACTTGTCCGGCATGAACCGCATCCTGCACTTCGATGAGGAGATGGGCGTGGTGACCCTGGAGCCGGGCGTGACCCAGGGCGAGCTGGCCGCCTACCTCGACAGCCATGGCTACCCCTTCATGGTGCCGACCACCGGCGCCGGCCCCGAGTGCAGCCTGCTGGGCAATGCGCTCGAGCGCGGCTACGGCGTCACCCCCTATACCGACCACTTCGCCGCCGTGACCGACCTGGAAGCGGTGCTGGCCGACGGCAGCCGCTACCGCACCGCGATGCGCGAAGCCGGCGGCGAGGAGCTGGCGCGCCTGTTCAAGTGGGGCATCGGCGCCTATTCGGCCGGCCTGTTCACCCAGAGCGGGTTGGGCGTGGTCACGCGCATGAGCATCGTCCTGGCGCGCCGGCCCGAGGTGGTCAAGGTCTGCCTGTTCAGCCTGAAGGACGACGCCCTGCTGGAGCCGGCGATCGAACGCATCCGCGCCATCCTCGGCAAGCTGCCCGGCACCGTGGCCGGGCTGAACCTGATGAACCGGCACCGGGTGCTGGCGATGTCGGCGCCGTATCCGGCCGACCGCCTGGGCCCGGACGGCCTGATGCCGCCCGCGCTGGTGGAGGAACTGGGAAGGCAATACCAGATCTTTCCCTGGACCGGCTTCGGCACCCTGTACGGCACCCGGCGCATGGTGGCCGCGGCCCAGAAGGAAATCCGCGCCGCCCTCAAGGGCGTGGCCAGCCGCATGCTGTTCCTGAGCCAGGACAATGCCAATACCCTGCGCCGGCTGGCGGGCTGGCTGCCGGGCGCGGCCGGCCAGCGCCTGGCCAGCACCGCCGCCACCCTGGCGCGCTCGCTGGAGCTGGCGGGCGGGCGTCCCAACGAGACGGCCTTGCCGCTGGCCTATTGGCGCAATCCAAACGGCAGCGGCGATGGCGGACAGCCGCGCAATCCGGCCCGCGACGGCTGCGGCCTGATCTGGTATGCGCCGCTGGTGCCGATGCGCCCCGAGAGGGCGCGCGCCTATGTCGAGATGGTCGGCGCCATCACCCGCAAGCACGGCATGGAGCCGCTGCTGACCTTCACTTCGCTAAGTGACAAATTATTCGACAGTACCGTGCCTTTGTTGTTCGACCGCAATTCTCCAGCCGCCGTGGAGGCCGCCCAGGCCTGCTACCGCGAGCTGATCCTGCGCGGCCGCGAGCAGGGTTTCTTCCCCTACCGCGTGGCGATCTCCGCCATGCCCGAGCTGGCCGCCCTCACGCAGGACTCGCAGCGCCTGCACGAGCGGCTGCGACGCGAGCTCGATCCCCACGATTTGTTGGCGCCAGGCAGGTATCGTTAATTGATATAAATTATTTATCTTTGTCAATTAATTTGTCGAGAATTTTTACAATGCTAGAGCCAGCACGGCCATCCAGAATTGTTAACATTGTCAAATAACATGCAATTTCAACCACTTAGCGAGGATCTTTAAACGCTGGCACAGGGTTTGCTAAAGAGAGGATGTCGGTGTCGTTATCAATCAAACGAACTTCTTTATCTCTTGGAGAAAGCATGAAAAAGATTCTCGCTCTCGCATTCGGCGCTGCCATGAGCTTTGGCGCATATGCCGCACCGGCTACTGAACTGCCGCCGGGCCCGATCTACCTGAAATTCTCGGGTCAGGAACAAATCGCCATCAACGGCGCCACGACCTGGGCGGGTTCCAACGAAATCAACTGGGGCGTGTTCACCATCTCGACCATGGAACGCGGCTCGGTCAACACCCCGAACGACCAGATCGATCCGACCGGCGATATCTTCTTCGTCAATGGCCTGGGCGGCGGTCAGGTGACCGGCATGTTCTACGGCGTCGAGCAAGGCACTCCGAACGCGAACAATCCGTTCCCGGCTACCAAGGGCTACATGGACCTGTACTGGCGTGACCTGAACAGCATGACCAAGACCACCCTGGACACCATCAACCCGGGCGTGCGTTGCGGCTTCAGCTGCGCTACCGGCTTCACCGAAGGCACCTTCCTGGCTCGCCTGTTCTTCGACACCGGCATGGACACCATCGACCCGAACAACACCATCGTTGGCGACCAAATTCCGAGCAGCAACGGCTTCTCGGGCACCGCCGACTCCTACGCATCGGTCGATATGTCGGCCGGCGGCCTGTGGGCTGATCAGCTGGATTCGGATTGGTTCTCGAGCTGGCAAGGCCTGCGCGACCTGCGCTTCAAGAACAGCTACAACTACAACCCGAACTGGGGCAATGGCGCCAACAACATCCTCGGTGCTCGTATCGACGATCCGGGCCAGGCATATTCCGAAGTGCCGGAACCGGGCGCCCTGTCGCTGATGGGCCTGGCAATGGTCGGCATGGGCGTCGCCCTGCGCCGCCGCCAGAAGAAAGACTAAGCGTCTTCCTTCCCTCGGAAAAGGCCTCTTCGGAGGCCTTTTTTTCGTCTGCCGAATTGACTTTATTGACAATATTGACGGAAACATAGTCTACTGTCCGTCATGCGCATTCCACTCCGTCTCTTGTTGCAAGTGCCACTGGTAATGGCCATCCTTGCCTTCGTGCCGTCCAACCCCGGCAAGCTGGTGGCTTTGCTGGTCCTGTGGACCCTGAGCTTCGGCCGCCTCACCAAGGTGGAAGCCGTGTTCTTCGTGGTCGTCAACCTGTTCTTCACCGGCATGAACGCCGCTTCGCTGGCCCAGGGGATCTTCACCTTCAGCGAGCCCGACGTGCTGGGCATGCCGGTGTGGGAATTGTTCATGTGGGGCTTCTACCTGCTGCACACGCGCCGCGTCCTGGGCGGCAAAGCCGCGCACGACCGCCGTGCCGCCGTCTGGGCCCTGGCGCTTGCCTATTCGGCCGCCTTCGCTACCATCCACGACGGCAATACCCTGCTCGCCGTCACCGGCGTCCTGCTGGCCATCGGGCTGGTGCTGTTCCATGAGCGCGAAGACCTGGCCTATACCGGCTACATGATCCTGCTGGGCGCCCTGATCGAATATTCAGGCGTCCTGAGCGGTAACTGGTTTTATCCGGATCCGCCGCCGGGTGGCGTGCCGCTGTGGTTCATTACGCTCTGGGGCGGGGTGGGGCTGTTCATGCGCCGCCTGGTGCTGCCGATCCTGGAGCGTTTCGAGGGCGGCCCAAACGAAAACGGCCTGCTTGCGCAGGCCGCCTCCCAGGCATAAGAGGTGGTTAGCCCAGCGACATCAAACGCCGGGTAATGCCTTCTTCTTCCTTCTGCGAGAAGAAATACGGGAACAGCGAACGCTCGTTGCCCGGGTGGTTGCTGGTGCCGCCGAAACGCTCGATCTGCTCCTGTACCTGGTCCAGGCTGCTCCACAGCAGCCAGGCCGGCGCGTCGACGCGCGGATTGGTGCGCATCTCGCCCAGGCGGGTAAAGCCCAGCATGGTCTCGTAGAAGCGGCGGTGGCGCGGATTGACCTCGATGAAGACGTCGGTGCAGTTGTGGATGCGGCGGCCGTAGATGAACAGGATGTGGAATAGCGAGGCCAGCGCCATCTTGGAGCGCACCTTGGGATCGAAGGCCAGCTTGGTGATCTCGCACACCTTGCCGCCCCGTGCGCGGAACTGGTCGATCTCGTCCTTGAAGATCTCGTCGGCCAGCAGGCCCACGCCGGAATCGATGCCGAGCGTCACCGTGCCCACCACTTCGCCGTGGTCGGATGCGGAGAGGGTGATTCGGTTGGGGTCGTCGTCAAGACGATGCGTGCCGGCGTAACCGCGCCAGGCATACATTTTATTGATCAGTAAACTGGCCTTGCTTCGGCCCTGATCCGTATCGGCAACCCGAATCCCGAAAGATTTTTCGTTGATGGCCACGTCGGTGATCCTATCACATGAGGCCGGAGACCCTTCGGTAGCTGAGCTGTAACGTGCGCTCCCCGGTTCAGAGATTAAATCTTTCAATTCCGTTGAATTTAGCGTGGTCATATTCTCTCTCCGCAGGAGTGGCCCGGATGGACGACATAGTGGTTCTTGTATCCTAGCACCGCCGGCACGGGCGTGCCAGAAAGAAATTGCAAAATTATAACTAATGATGCTGAAACGCCACCTTGCGGTGGCGTTTTTGTTTGACTTACAGCTGCTTGAGAAGTTCCTTCGCCTGCTCGGCCCCGGGTCCCTTGCCCTTGGTCGCCAGCACTTCCAGTTCCTTCTTCGCGCCGGCCTTGTCGCCCGACTTGATCAGGGCCTGGGCCAGGTGCAGGCGCAGGTCGCCGCTGCTGGGCGCCAGGCTCACCCCCTTCTGCAGCAGGGGTACGGCGCGCTTGAGGTCGCCCCGTTCGGTGAGGATCGCGCCCAGCGTGTCCATCACCGCCGGGTGGTCGCCGCTCGCGCGGTAGGCCAGCTCGGCGGTCTCGAGCGCCTTCGGATCCTTCAGCTGCTGGTAGGTCCAGGCCAGGTTGTTCAGGGCCACGCCGTTGTTCGGCGAGCTCTTCACGATCGCCTCGAACTGCGCGGCGGCCTGCTTGAGCTGGCCCTTGGCCAGGCTGCGCTCGGCCATGTAGGTGGCCGCCAGCATGTCCTGCGGACGCTTCTTGCTCCATTCGGCCAGGCGGGCGTCGGCCTGGGCTTCCTTGCCGGCGGCGGTCATGGCGCGGTGGATGGTCAGCAGCACCTTGGTGCTCGGCTGCAGCTCGAAGGCCTTTTCGTACAGGGCCAGGGACTGGGCCTGCTTGCCGTCGCGCGCCAGCAGGTCGCCTTCCAGCACGTAGCCGATGGCGGCGTTGTCCGGCTGTTTCTGCAGGGCGCGCGCGCTGTCGAGCGCCAGTTCCGGCTTCTTGGCGCGCATCGCCAGCTCGACCTGGGCCAGGTGGGCCGGCACATAGTCCGGCTGCAGGGCCAGGGCGCGCTTGATGTCGTCGGCCGCGGCGCTTTCGTTCTTCAGGGCCACGTGGGCATTGGCCAGGCGGTACTGGGCCACTGCCGACTTCGGCAGCACGCTGGTCAGCTTGCTGTAGGTTTCCAGCGCGCCGGCGGCGTCGTTATTGGCCAGCTGGGCCTGGCCCAGCAGGTCGAGCAGGTCGGGCTGGGTCGGGTTCTCGGTGCTGGCCTTGCGCGCCAGGTTGAGGGCCTTCTGGTTCTCCTTCTGGGCCAGGTAGTGCGCGCCCAGCTTGAGCAGCGGCGCGACCGCGCCCGGATTCTCGTTGCTGGCCTGCTCGAGCCACTTGGTCGCTTCGGCCGGCTTCTTCTCGTACATGGCGATGTTCGCCAGGGCGACCATGGCGCCGATGTTCTTCGGCTCGGCCTTGAGCACGCCGTTGAAGCGGGACTTGGCCGCATCGATCTTGCGCTCGCGCATGTCGAGTTCGGCCAGGGCGGTGGCGCCCGGATAGAAGGCCGGCTGCAGCTTGACCGATTGCTCGAAGGCGGCGCGCGCGGATGGCGCGTCCTGCTTGGCCAGGTGCACCAGGCCGAGCAGGTAATGCACCTGGACGTTGGATGGCTGCTGCTTGGCCAGCTGCTGGGCGGTGGCCAGGGCCTTGTCGTACTGTTTCATGCCCAGCTGGGCCTGCACCAGCGCGATGCCGCCGTCAGCCGATTTCGGGTCGAGCGTGGCGCCCGCCTGCAGGTCGTTCAGGCCCTTGGCCTGGTCGCCCTGGCCCAGGCGCGACAGGCCCAGCGAAGTGCGCAGCGCCGCCACTTTCGGCGCCAGTTCGCTGGCCTTCTCGAAATAGGAGGTCGCCTTGGCGAAGTCGCGCACCTGCATGTAGGACTGGCCGGCCAGGGCCAGCAGCTGCGGGTCGTCGGTGGCGTTCTTGAGCGCCGGGGCCAGCGCCTCGGCCGCATCCTTGGGCTGCGAGCTCTTCAGCAGGGTCTGGGCCAGCAGCTTGCGCGCGTAGACGTTGTCCGGATTGGCGTTCAGGTATTTACGCAGGTAGAGCTCGGCCTGCTGGTGGGCCCCCAGGTTCAGCTCCACCGCGCCGGCCAGCAGGATGCTGGGCAGGTGTTCGGGAGCGCTCTTGAGCACTTTTTGCAGCGATTCCTGGGCCTGGGCATGCTTGCCCTGGGTGTAGTCGAGCAGGGCCTGGGCATAGTTGGCCAGCAAGTTGCCCGGGGCATGCTTGCGCGCGGCTTCGATCGAGGCCTTGGCGGCGTCGAACTTGCCCTGGTTGATCTCGATATAGGCCTTTTCGACATAGGCCACGCGGTCGTGCGGGCGCAGGGCGATGACCTGGTCATAGGCCTTCATCGCCTCGTCCGGCTTGTTGAGGGCGCGCAGGATGCTGCCCTGGAACAGCCAGGCTTCCGGATTCTTGGGGTCCTTGGTCACGGCCTCGACGGCATAGCGCTCGGCGGCAGCCGCATCCTGGCTGAACAGGGCGTGGCGCGCCAGGCCGACCAGGGCTTCGCCGGTGGCGGGGTCGAGCTGCAGGGCCGCGTCGTAGGCCTGCTTGGCTTCCTCGGGCTTGCGCTGCTCCAGCAGGGCGTCGCCGCGCAGGGCCAGCAGGATGGGCGAGCCCTTGGCCTTGTCGGCCGTCAGGGTTTCCAGTACCTTGTCGGACTGGCCCTGGGCCTGCAGCGCGCGCGCCAGCAGCGGCAGGGTGCGGTCGGCCGCAATGCCCAGGCTGGCGGCCTTGCGCAATTCCTTCTCGGCCGACACGGCGTCGCCGCTGTCCAGGTGCAGGGAGCCCAGCTGGAAACGCGCCTCGCCGTCTTCCGGACTCTGGGCCACCGCATTCTTCAGCTGGATCATTGCTGCCTTGCGGTCTCCCTTTTCCTGGTACGCCTTCGCTTCGGCCAGCAGGGTCGCGGTCGATTCGGTGCGGTTGCAGCCGGCCAGGCCGCCCAGCACGAGGGCGCCGGAAACGAGGGCTGCGGTAAGAGTGAGCTTATGGACGTGACGCGACATTGAATCTTTCCTTTTAAGTAGTATCACGGCGAAGATGGCCCGGGACAGCCGGGGGGAAGAGTTTCCACATCGACAATAATACCCGAACAGCTTGCTTAGAAGGGAATCAATGGCAAGGAGTGTTGCGGACTTGCCATGACAGTTAAGCAAGCATGCTTTTGTACCAACTGGCGCTCACTCTTCGCCGGATTGCGCACCCGGTTCCTCGCCCCTCCTGAGGCGGCTCAGCAGGGCCTCGACATTGTCGCTCACCGGCAGCCCATGGCGCCGCAGGAGCTGGACATGCAGGACCAGGTTTTCCAGTACCAGCTTGGCCGAGACGGCCAGCAGGGTCATCAGGCGGTCTTCGGTGCTGAATTTTTCCATCGAGGCGGCCATCTCGCACAAATGGGTGGCGACCAGGGCGCGCAGTTCGTCTTCGGGGAAGGGCAGGTCGGCAAAGTCGATCGGGTCTTCCTGTTCGACTTCCTGCATCAGGGCGGCGAGTTGCTCCGGTTTGATCGGCATGCGTTGCTCCGCGAATGGTTCACGGCTACATTGTAGGTTTGCCAGCCATGCAATGCCCACGCCATTCGCAAAGGGCGGCAAACCCGATGTCGATGGAAGGATCATGGCGCAGCTCTTCTTTACACAGCAACTGGCGCGCTTCACCAGCGTCCCCGAGGTCGCCACCTCCGCAGGGCGGCTGCGCGAAGGCCTGGACAGCGCGTTCGCCCTCAACCCGCGCTTGCGCGGCTACGTGCTGGACGACCAGGGCTGCCTGCGTCCCAACGTCGTGATCTTCATCGATGGCCGGCGCTGCGCCGACACGCGGCGCCTCGACGACCCGCTTCAGCCTGACAGCAAGGTCTACGTGCTGCAGGCACTATCCGGAGGATGAGCATGCAGGCTTATGTGGCGACCCGCAAGGGACTGTTCGAATTGTCGTTCACCGGCTCGCGCTGGGAATTCGGCCCGGTGCACTTCCTGGGCGACCCGGTGTCGATGGTGCTGCCGGACCGGCGCGACGGGACGCTGTACGCGGCCCTGAACCTGGGCCACTTCGGCGTCAAGCTGCACCGCAAGCAGGGCGAGATCTGGACCGAACTGCCGGCGCCGGCCTATCCGCCCAAGCCGGAGGGCCTGGAAGAGAAGGTCGAATGGACCAACAAGCTGATCTGGTCGCTGGAAGCCGGCGGCGCCGACCAGCCGGGCGTGCTGTGGGCGGGGACCCTGCCGGGCGGCCTGTTCCGCTCCGGCGACCGCGGCGACAGCTGGGAGCTGGTGCGCCCGCTGTGGGACATGCCGGGCCGGCCGCAGTGGTTCGGCGGCGGCTACGACGATCCCGGCATCCACAGCATCAGCGTCGACCCGCGCGACAGCCGCAGCCTGCTGGTGGGGATTTCCTGCGCCGGCGCCTGGCGCACAGAGGACGGCGGCGCCAGCTGGGCGCTCAGCGCCAGGGGCATGCGCGCCGACTACATGCCGCCGGACATGCAGGACAATGAGGAAGCCCAGGACCCGCACCGCATCGTGCGCTGCGCGGGCGAGCCGGACGTGCTGTGGTGCCAGCACCATAACGGGGTCTGGCGTTCGGGCGATGCGGGGCGCAGCTGGCAGGAGATCAGGAACATGCCGCTGTCGCATTTCGGCTTCGCGGTGGCGGCGCATCCGCGCGACGGGCAGACGGCCTGGTTCGTGCCGGCGGAGAAGGATGAGCGCCGCATTCCCCTGGGGGCGTCGCTGGCGGTGACGCGTACCCGGGATGGGGGCAAGACCTTCGACGTGCTCAGGGCGGGGCTGCCGCAGGAGCATTGCTATGACCTGGTGTACCGCCACGGGCTGGCGGTGCACGAGGATGGGCGCACCCTGATCATGGGGTCGACGACCGGGAATGTGTGGGTGTCGGATAACGGCGGGGACAGCTGGCACGCGGTGGCGGGGAATTTGCCGCCGGTGTATGCGGTAGCGTTTGCGTAGAACCCAGGTTTCTCAAAGCAGTGGAGGAATAAAAAAGGGCGCGGATACCGCGCCCTTTTCCGTTAAGCACCGGGTTACATATTGCGGCGATACTGCCCACCCACCTCGAACAGCGCCGTGGTGATCTGCCCCAGCGAGCACACCCGCACCGCGTCCATCAGCCTGGCGAACACGTTCTCGTTGTCGATCGCCGCCTGCTGCAGCGCGGCCAGGGCCGCTGGCGCCTTGTCGGCGTTGCGCGCGTGGAAGGCTTCCAGGCGGGTCAGCTGCGACTGCTTCTCGTCGTCGGTCGAACGCGCCAGCTCGATCGTCGTCGGTGCGCCCGCGCCGTTCGGGTTGCGGAAGGTGTTCACGCCGATGATCGGCAGCGAGCCGTCGTGCTTCTTGTGCTCGTACAGCATCGACTCTTCCTGGATCTTGCCGCGCTGGTAGCCGGTCTCCATCGCGCCCAGCACGCCGCCGCGTTCGGCGATGCGCTCGAACTCCTGCAGCACCTGCTCTTCGACCAGGTCGGTCAGCTCGTCGATGATGAAGGAACCCTGGTTCGGGTTCTCGTTCTTCGCCAGGCCCCATTCGCGGTTGATGATCAGCTGGATCGCCAGTGCGCGGCGGACGGATTCGTCGGTCGGCGTGGTGATCGCTTCGTCGTAGGCGTTGGTGTGCAGCGAGTTGCAATTGTCGTAGATCGCGATCAGCGCCTGCAGGGTGGTGCGGATGTCGTTGAAGTCGATCTCCTGCGCGTGCAGCGAGCGTCCCGAGGTCTGGATGTGGTACTTGAGCTTCTGCGAACGCTCGTTGGCGCCGTACTTGTCGCGCATCGCCACCGCCCAGATGCGGCGCGCCACGCGGCCCAGCACCGTGTACTCCGGATCCATGCCGTTCGAGAAGAAGAAGGACAGGTTCGGGGCGAAATCGTCGATGTGCATGCCGCGCGCCAGGTAGGCTTCCACGAAGGTGAAGCCGTTCGAGAGCGTGAAGGCCAGCTGCGAGATCGGGTTCGCGCCCGCTTCTGCGATGTGGTAGCCCGAGATCGACACCGAGTAGAAGTTGCGCACCTGGTGGTGCACGAAGTATTCCTGGATGTCGCCCATGACCTTGAGCGAGAACTCGGTCGAGAAGATGCAGGTGTTCTGGCCCTGGTCTTCCTTCAGGATGTCGGCCTGCACGGTGCCGCGCACGTTCATCAGGACCCAGTCCTTGATCTTCTGCGCTTCGTCGTCGGTCGGCTGGCGGCCGTTGTCAAGCACGAACTTGTCGATCTGCTGGTCGATGGCGGTGTTCATGAACATCGCCAGGATGGTCGGGGCCGGGCCGTTGATGGTCATCGAGACCGAGGTCGACGGGCTGCACAAATCAAAACCGTCGTACAGCACCTTCATGTCGTCCAGGGTCGCGATCGACACGCCCGAGTTGCCGACCTTGCCGTAGATGTCGGGACGCAGGGCCGGGTCGGCGCCGTACAGGGTCACCGAGTCGAAGGCGGTCGACAGGCGTTTCGCATCCATGCCGGTCGACACCAGCTTGAAGCGCTTGTTGGTGCGGAAGGCGTCGCCTTCGCCCGCGAACATGCGGGTCGGGTCTTCGCCCTCGCGCTTGAAGGCGAACACGCCGGCCGTGTAGGGGAAGGAGCCCGGCACGTTTTCCAGCATCAGGAAGCGCAGGATCTCGCCGTGGTCTTCGAATTTCGGAAGCGCCACCTTGCGGATCGGGTTGCCCGACAGGGTCTTCTGGACCAGGCGGGTGCGGATTTCCTTGTCGCGGATCTTCACGACGTAGTCTTCACCGGCGTAGGCGGCCTGCATGTCCGGCCACATGGCCAGCAGCTTCTTGGCGCCGCCTTCCATGGCGTTGTCGCGTTCCGTGATCAGGTCGTCGAGAACCACGTCACGGTTGGCCGCGGCCAGCATGCGCTTGGTTTCCGTCAGCTGCTGGCGCTCGCGCGCCAGCTTGACCTGCTTAGTGGTGTTGCGGTGGTAGCCGCGCACGGTGTCGGCGATCTCGGCCAGGTAGCGCGCGCGGGCCGGCGGCACGATCACGTTCTTGCCGCTCGAGTACTTCTGCGACGGGGCGTTCAGCTTGCCCGCTTCGACCTTCAGGCCCAGCTCGGCCAGTTTCGGCAGCAGGCCGTGGTAGAGGGCGGTGACGCCGTCGTCGTTGAAGCGCGAGGCCTGGGTGCCGAACACCGGCATTTCGTCCGGCGACTTGCTCCACAGTTCGCGGTTGCGCTGGTACTGCTTGGCGACGTCGCGCAGCGCATCCTGGGCGCCCTTGCGGTCGAACTTGTTAATGGCGATGAAGTCTGCGAAGTCGAGCATGTCGATCTTCTCCAGCTGCGAGGCGGCGCCGAATTCCGGGGTCATCACGTACATCGAGGTGTCGACGTGCGGGACGATGGCGGCGTCGCCCTGGCCGATGCCCGAGGTCTCGACGATGACGAGATCGAAACCGGCCACCTTGCAGGCGGCGATCACGTCAGGCAGGGCCTGCGAGATTTCCGAGCCGGCTTCGCGGGTGGCGAGCGAGCGCATGAAGACGCGCGCCTGGCCATTCCAAGGATTGATCGCATTCATGCGGATGCGGTCGCCCAGCAGGGCGCCGCCCGACTTGCGGCGCGACGGGTCGATCGAGATCACCGCGATGTTCAGGCGGTCGCCCTGGTCGAGGCGGATGCGGCGGATCAGTTCATCGGTCAGCGAGGACTTGCCCGCGCCGCCAGTGCCGGTGATGCCGAGGACCGGGGTTTTCACCGATTCGGCGGCATTCACGATCTGGTCGCGCAGGCCGGCGTCGGCCTTGCCGTTTTCCAGCGCGGTGATCAGCTGGGCCAGCGGACGGTGGCGCGCGCCGATTTCGCCCTGCTGCAGGGCGTCGATCGAGGTCGGGGCATACGGGGACAGGTCGATGTCGCAGGCTTCCAGCATCGAGCGGATCATGCCGACCAGGCCCATGCGCTGGCCGTCTTCCGGGCTGAAGATGCGGGTGACGCCATAGGCGTGCAGTTCTTCGATTTCCTGCGGCACGATCACGCCGCCGCCGCCGCCGAACACCTTGATGTGTGCGCCGCCGCGTTGCTTCAGCAGGTCGATCATGTACTTGAAGTATTCGACGTGGCCGCCCTGGTAGCTCGAGATGGCGATGCCTTGCACGTCTTCGGCCAGCGCGGCGGTCACGACTTCGTCGACCGAGCGGTTGTGGCCGAGGTGGATGACCTCGGCGCCGTTCGACTGCAGGATGCGGCGCATGATGTTGATCGAGGCGTCGTGGCCGTCGAACAGGGAGGCGGCGGTGACGAAGCGCACCTTGTTGGCGAGTTTCGGCTGTTCCGGCAGGTCGAGCTTGGCGGCGGAGGTGATGTCGTTCATGGAGTGAGTCCTTGGAATCGGATGAGGACGGGATTCTGGTACGGTATATGACGTTAACGTTAACGTCAAGCCGGGTACGCAGCCCCCGCCCGTCGTTCCGGCGAAGGCCGGAACCCAAGTTTGTCGCGTACTACTCACGCTGTTGCGGCTCGCGGCGGGGAACTTGGGTCCCGGCCTGCGCCGGGACGACGTTGTTTGAAGTTGGCGGTGACTTATGCGGCGCGGCGCTTGACGTTGCCGGACAGCAGCTCCGCCTTGCGCGCACGGTACTCGGCCACGGCCTTTTCCTTCACGTGGCCGAAACCGCGGATCTGGTCGGGCAGCGCCGCCAGCTCGACGGCATCGGCGTAGTTCGACGCATCCAGCTTGCCCAGCAGGCCTTCCACCATCTCGCGGTATTCGCCAATGAGCGCACGCTCCATCTTGCGCTCGGCCGTGTAGCCGAACACGTCGAAGGCGCCGCCGCGCAGGCCCTTGAGCTTGGCCAGCATCTTGAACGCGCCGAACATCCACGAACCATACTTGGCCTTGACCATGTGGCCCTTGGCGTCCTTCCTGGCCAGCAGCGGCGGGGCCAGGTTGAAGCTCAGCGAGAAGCCGCCTTCGAACTGGGTCTTGAGCTGCTCGACGAAACGGCCGTCGGTGTACAGGCGCGCCACTTCGTATTCGTCCTTGTAGGCCATCAGCTTGGCGTAGTTCTTCGCCACGGCCATCGACAGCTTGTTGCCCAGGCCTTTCGCGGATTCGGCCTCGCGCACGCGCTTGACCAGGTCTTCATACACGGCCGCATAGGCCGCGTCCTGATAGCCGGTCAGGTGTTCGACGCGCTTCTTGATCACGCTGTCCAGGCTTTGCGGCATCTGGATCACGACGGTCTGGCTTGGCGTCGCCTGCTTTTCGACGCGCTTGAAGTCCACGGCGGCGCGGCGGCCCCACAGGAAACTCATCTTGTTCGAGGCCACGGCCACGCCATTCAGCTCGATCGCGCGCAGCAGGGCGGCTTCGCTCAGCGGGATGCGGCCCTTCTGCCAGGCGTAACCCATCAGGAACAGGTTCGTCGCGATCGAGTCGCCCATCAGCGCGGTGGCCAGCCTGGTCGCATCGACGAAATCGACGCCCGACTCGCCGCCCACGGCTTCCAGGATCAGCGCGCGCACGTCGCCCGACGGGAATTCCCAGTCGCGCTGCTGCGCGAAGGTGCCGGTCGGCTGCTCGTGCAGGTTGACGATGGCCAGGGTGCGGCCCGGACGCATCTTCGAGACCGCATCGGCCGCGCCGGTGGTCAGGATGTCGCAGCCGAGGATCAGGTCCGCTTCGCCGGTGGCGATGCGCTGGGCGCGCAGGCGCTGCGGGGTGGCGGCGATCTTCACGTGCGAGGTGACCGAGCCGTTCTTCTGACTCATGCCGGTCATGTCCAGCACCGAGGCGCCCTTGCCCTCGAGGTGGGCGGCCATGCCCATCAGGGCGCCGACGGTGATCACGCCGGTGCCGCCGATGCCGTTGATCAGGATGTTGTACGGATGCTCGACGCCCGGCAGGACCGGGGCAGGGAGTTCGCCCCAGCCGTCGTCGGCGCCGTTCTTCGACACACCGGCCTTGCTCTTCTTGAGCGTGCCGCCTTCGACGGTCACGAAGCTCGGGCAGAAGCCCTTGGCGCAGGAGAAGTCCTTGTTGCACGAGGACTGGTCGATCTGGCGCTTGCGGCCGAATTCCGTTTCCTTCGGCAGGATCGAGACGCAGTTCGACTGGATCCCGCAGTCGCCGCAGCCTTCGCACACGGCTTCGTTGATCACCATGCGTTGGGCCGGGTCGGGGAACTCGCCTTTCTTGCGGCGGCGGCGCTTCTCGGCGGCGCAGGTCTGGTCGTAGATGATGACGGTCACGCCCGGCAGCTCGCGCAGCTCGCGCTGGATGTCGTCCATGTGCTTTCGGTCGTGCAGGGTGACCAGGGCCGGCAGGTTGCTGCGATCCGCATAGCGCGACAGGTCTTCGGTGACCAGGGCGATGCGCTTGACGCCTTCGGCCGCCATCTGCTGGGCGATCATCGGCACCGAGGTCTGGCCGTCGACCGGCTGGCCGCCGGTCATCGCGACCGCGTCGTTGTACAGGATCTTGTAGGTGATGTTGACCTTGGCCGCCACCGCCGCGCGGATCGCCAGGTAGCCCGAGTGGAAGTAGGTGCCGTCGCCCAGGTTCTGGAACACGTGCGGCACTTGCGAGAACGCGGCCTGGCCGATCCACGGCGTGCCTTCGCCGCCCATGTGGGTGGTCAGCTTGTTCATTTCAGGGTAGATCGAGGTCGCCATCACGTGGCAGCCGATGCCGGCCAGCGCGAAGGAGCCGTCCGGCACCTTGGTCGAGGTGTTGTGCGGGCAGCCGGAGCAGTAGAAGGCCGGGCGGAAGGGCGTGGTGATGGCCTTCTGCAGCACGGCGTCCTTGGCGTCCAGGAAGGCCAGGCGCGCCTTGATCAGGTCGCGCGTGGCGCTGTCCAGGTCCAGGCGGGCGATGCGGCCGGCGATCACGCGCGCGACCTGGGCCACCGAGAAGTCTGCTTTAGGGGGCAGCAGCCAGTCGCCGCGCGGCGCGACCCACTCTCCCTTGTCGTCGAACTTGCCGACGATGTGGGGACGCACGTCGTCGCGCCAGTTATACAGCTGTTCCTTGAGCTGGTATTCGACGACCTGGCGCTTCTCTTCGACCACCAGGATCTCTTCCAGGCCTTGCGCGAATTCGCGCACGCCTTCCGGTTCCAGCGGCCAGATCATGGCGACCTTGTACAGGCGCAGGCCGACCTTGGCGGCCATGGCTTCGTCGATGCCCAGTTCTTCCAGCGCTTCCAGCACGTCCAGGTAGGATTTGCCGGACGCGATGATGCCCAGCCTGGCGTTGGCGCTGTCGATGGTGGTGCGATTCAGCTTGTTTTCACGGGCGTAGGCCAGGGCCGCGTAGATCTTATAGTCCTGCATCAGCGCTTCCTGGGCGCGCGCCTGCTGGCCCAGCGGGACCGAGGACAGCTTGGTATTCAGGCCGCCTTCCGGCATCGCGAAGTCCTTCGGATATTTCACCTCGACGCGGAACGGGTCGGCATCGACCGAGGCGCTCGATTCGACCGTATCGGCCAGGGCCTTGAAGGCGACCGCGCAGCCCGAGTAGCGCGACATGGCCCAGCCGTGCACGCCCAAATCCAGGTATTCCTGCACGTTGCAGGGGTAGAGCACCGGGATCATGCAGGCCGAGAAGATGTGGTCGGACTGGTGCGGCAGGGTCGAGGAATAGGCGCCGTGGTCGTCGCCGGCCACCAGCAGCACGCCGCCATGCTTGGCGGTGCCGGCGTGGTTCATGTGCTTGAAGACGTCGCCGCAGCGGTCCACGCCCGGGCCCTTGCCGTACCACATGGCGAACACGCCGTCGACCTTGGCGGGGCCGATCAGGTCCACGGTCTGGGTGCCCCAGACGGCGGTGGCGGCCAGGTCTTCGTTCACGCCCGGGACGAACTGGATGTCGTTGGCTTCCAGGTGTTTTTTCGTCTTCCACAGGGTCTCGTCCAGGCCGCCCAGCGGGGAGCCGCGGTAGCCCGAGATGAAGCCGGCGGTGTTCAGGCCCGCGGCCAGGTCGCGCTCGCGCTGCATCATCGGCAGGCGCACCAGGGCCTGGATACCGGACAGGAAGATGGCGCCCGATTTCGCGGTGTACTTGTCGTCCAGGGTGACGGTGGTGAGGCGGGACGAGAAGTCCGGGGACACGGGGGCCTGTTCGGCGCCGTGGATGACGGTATCGGGCATTGCAGTCTCCAAAGGGTATTCGGCTTTTATCCTCTTGCGGCGCCGGGTAGGCGGGCAGCGGTGGGGGAAGCGCGTGGTGGGCGCTTCTTGACCGCGTGGAGTGTAGGGATTTACCCGTCCACAATCCAATAGGGATTCCGGATGGGGGTATAAGAAAAAATGATGACCGATATTCAGGAGGCCAGGCGGGCTCCCGGCCAGGCGCCGCGCGCACACAGGTCCTCGGTCACTTCGCGCACCAGGCGTCCGATGGCCGCCGCCGCATTGGTCAGCGGAATGTTGCGCGAGCTGCAGAGGATCACGCGGCGCGTGACGGCAGGGTCCTGCACGGGCCAGGCGGCCATGGCGCCGCGCGCCAGGTCGTCCTGGAAGGGCGCGCGCGGCAGCAGGGTGGCGCCCAGGTCGGCCAGGATGGCCGAGCGCAGGATGGCGATCGAGTTGATCTCCAGGACGTTGCGCAGCGCCAGGCCGGCGCCTTGCGCCACCTGCTCGACCAGCGGCCGCACGCCATGCTGGCGCGCCGGCAGGATCAGGGTGCTGGCCAAGGCCTGGCCCAGACTCAAACTGGCGTTTGCAGGGGAAAAGCCGGAACCCGCCTTGCAGATGAAGACCAGGTCTTCCTCGACCAGGGGCGTGGCGGTGAACTGCACGGTGGGCGCGTCGTCGAACAGCACCGCCAGGTTCAGGCGGCCGGACTTGAGCTGCTCGGTGAGGTTGCCCGAGATTTCCTCGGTCAGCTGCAGGGTGATCTCGGGATAGCGCTCGCGCACCGCCGTCAGCAGGGGCAGGGCGAGGGCGCCCGAGATGCTGTGCGGCAGGCCGAGCGAGACGCTGCCCGAGGGCCGGTCGAGCGACTGCACCACGGCCGCGCGCGCGTCCGCCACCTGCTTCAGGATCGCCTGCGCGTGCTCGTAGAACACCTTGCCGGCATCGGTGCTGACCACGCCGTGGGCCGAGCGGTGCAGCAGCTGGGCGCCCAGTTCTTCTTCCAGCTGGCGCAGCTGCTGGGTCAGGGCCGGCTGCGCGACGTGCAGCACCAGGGCCGCGCGCGAAAGCGAGCCGTGGTCCACGATGGCGACGAAATAGCGCAGCTGGCGAAGTTCCATGATTCTTATATGAAAAATATGTGTGTTACGGGCAACAATGTGTAATTCCGCTCTGCAATGTTGCTATACTGCACCGGGGGCGCCGTGGCGGCGAGATTAACATAGCAGGATATCAAGATGTTGAAGAAGGTGGATGCCTCACAATTAAAGGTCGGGATGTTCATCCATGACCTGGATTGTGGCTGGATGGAGCATCCTTTCGTGCGCAATCGCTTCCTGTTGACCACGGAAGAGGAAATTTACAAGATCCGCAACGCCAAGATCCGCGGTGTGGTCATCGATTGTTCGCGCGGCCTGGACATCGACGACGCCCCGACCCTGGCCGAGGCCGATGCCGCCACCGAGGCCGAAGTGACGGCCATCGCCACCAAGCCGGTCGTGGTCACCCGCGTCTCGCTGGGCGAGGAACTGGCGCGCGCCGCCAACATCCGCAAGCAGGCCGCCGGCCTGGTGCGCACCGTGATGCAGGACGCGCGCCTGGGCAAGGCGGTCGAACTCGACAAGGTCGGTCCGGTGGTCCAGAGCGTGACCGAATCCATCCTGCGCAATTCCGGCGCCTTGCTCGGCCTGCTGCGCATCAAGAACAAGGACGACTACACCTTCTTGCACTCGGTCAGCGTGTGCGCGCTGCTGGTGGCCTTCTGCCGTTCGCGCGGCATGGACGAGGACACGATTTACCAGGCCGGCCTGGGCGGACTGCTGCATGATACCGGCAAGGCCCTGGTGCCCGACCACATCCTGAACAAGCAGGGACGCCTGACCGACGAGGAATTCGCGGTCATCAAGCGCCATCCGCGCGACGGCTACGACCTCCTGCGCAAGTCGCCCGAGATCGGCGCCATCCCGCTCGACATCACCCTGCACCACCACGAGCGCCGCGACGGCAGCGGCTACCCGGAACAGCTGGCCGAAGGACGGATCAGCGAGCTGGCCCAGATGGCGGCCATCGTCGACGTCTACGACGCGATCACCTCGGACCGCTGCTACCACAAGGGCATGTCGGCGGCCGAAGCGCTGCGCAAGATCTACGAGTGGAGCAAGTTCCACTTCAGCCCGACCCTGGCCCAGGAATTCATGCGCTGCGTCGGCATCTACCCGGTGGGCACCCTGGTGCTGCTGGAGTCGGGCCGCCTGGGCGTGGTCGTCGAGCCGCACGAGAGCAGCCTGCTGACGCCCAAGGTCAACGTCTTCTTCAACACCAAGAAGCAAATCTACATCAAGCCGGAAACCGTCGACCTGTCCAAGGCGCTGGGCTTCGGCGGCGGCGACAAGATCGTGCGCCACGAGTCGCCCGAGAAGTGGAACGTCGAACCGTTGCGCTTCATGCAGGTCGCCTGAGCCGCTTATAGCCCGCCGCCGCAGCGCAGGGTCGTCCCGGTGACGTAGGACGCGGCCGGCGACAGCAGCCACAGCACCGGTTCGGCGATCTCCTCCGGCGTCGCCAGGCGCTGCATCGGGATCTTCGGCGCCACGCGCGCGGGCCGCCCAGGTTCGCCGGCGGCCGCGTGGATATCCGTCAGGGTCGATCCCGGCGCCACCGCGCACACCCGGATCCCTTCCGGCGCCAGCTCGCGCGCCAGTCCCAGCGTAAACGCTTCGACCGCGGCCTTGCTGGCGGCGTAGTGGACATATTCGCCCGGGCTGCCGGTGCTGGCCGCCACCGAGGACAGGTTCACGATCACGCCGCGCGTGCCGCTTGCGCGGAAGGAGCGCACGGCGGCGCGGCTGCAGTGCATGGTCCCGTGCACGTTGGTGCGGAACACCGTCTCGATCGAAGCCGGATCGGCGTCCATGAAGGGGCCGATGCGGCCGGTGATGCCGGCGTTGTTGACCAGGGCTGCCGGCGCCCCCAGTTCGCCTGTCGCGCGCGCGAACAGCCGCTCCACTTCCTCCGCCTGCCCGATGTCGGCCTGGATCGCCAACGCCTCGCCGCCGGCCGCGGCGATCTCGCGCACCAGCGCTTCGGCGGACTGCGCGTCGCGCTGGTAGTTGACGGCGACCGCGTAGCCGCGCGCCGCCGCCTTGCGCGCCACCGCGGCGCCGATGCCGCGACCGGCGCCGGTGACGATCAGCACTGGTCTCATTTATGCCTCCTGACTTGTTGTCGAATCGCGATTGTGGCAGTGTGTGCGCAGGTTCCGTTTTGGGCAAGTCCACCAACACAGGAGGAGCAGGGATGAATGCTTCAGCACCGCCGGTCGTCGAGTTCTGGTTCGAATTCGGCAGCAACTACAGCTATCTCACCGTGATGCGCATCGAAGAGCTGGTGCGGCGCGCCGGCCTGCGGCTGGCGTGGAAGCCCTTCCTGCTCGGTCCCATCTTCCGCGAACTGGGCTTCGAGGCGGCGCCCTTCGTACAGCAGAAGGAGAAGGGCGAATACGCCTGGCGCGACGTGGCGCGGCGCGCCGCGAAGTATGGGCTGGCATTCAGGCGCCCGAGCGAATTCCCGCGCCAGAACGTGCTGCCGCTGCGGGTGGTGCTGGCCTGGCGTGACGCACCGTGGATCGGGGAGTTCTGCCGCCGCATCATGCTGCGCAACTGGGTGCGCGACCTGGAGATCGCGTCGGAAGAAGGGGTGCGGGAAGCGCTGGCCGGCCTGGTGGACGATCCGCAGGCGGTGCTGGCCGCGGCCCTGAGCGAGGCCAACAAGCTGGCGCTGCGCGAGCAGACCGAGGCGGCGCGCCGGCGCGGCGTGTTCGGGGCGCCGACCTTCTTCGTGGGCGAGGAGATGTTCTGGGGCGACGACCGCCTGGAGGACGCGATCGTGTTTGCTCTGGAGAAGCGCTAGAAGAATTCGGCGGTATCGTTGGTCGCCACGGTCTGCAGCAGGCCGTGCGCGACCAGCTCTTCGTAGTAGCAGGCGCGGTTGCGGCCGTTGGCCTTGGCGTAGTAGAGCGCCTGGTCGGCGTGGCCGAGCGTGACCACCGGCGAATCGCTGGCGCTGACGCTGGTGAAGCCGACGCTGACCGTCACCCGTCCCACCTGCGGAAAATCGTGGCTCTCGACGTTGGTGCGGAAGCGGTCGATGATCTTGCGCGCGTTCTCGAGGGTGGTGGAGCGCAGCAGCACCACGAATTCCTCGCCGCCGAAGCGGAATACGCGGTCCTGGGCGCGGAACGAAGACTGCAGCAGGTTGGCGATCAGGATCAGCACCTCGTCGCCGTACAGGTGGCCGAAGCGGTCGTTCACGCCCTTGAAATGGTCGACGTCGACCACCGCCAGCCATTGCCTTTCCTCGCCGCCGTGATGGCGCCGCTCCGGCTGGCCCGGCACCAGCGGCTCGCTGTCCGAGGCGTGCAGCATGCGCGCCAGCTGGTCGTCGAAGGTCTTGCGGTTGAGCAGGCCGGTGAGCGAATCGCGCTCGCTGTAGTCGAGCAGGGTCTGGAAGTTGCGGTAGACGCTGACGATGCCGCTGATGACGTGGATGGCTTCCGGCGTGAACGGGCCCTGGTGCGCGATCTCGAGGCAGGTGTCGGCCTTGTCGCCGAACCAGACCGGCAGCCACAGGTGGTGCAGGCCGTCGCCGCCGCTTGCTTCGGCGCGCGAATCGTGATTCTCGAGGCAGTGCGCGAGGGCGGGATAGCTGGCGATCGGCTCGCCAGGGCTGGCGCCGTCCCGGGGTTCTTCCGGGCAGGCCACGCCGCCCATGCGGATGCAGGCGCGCGAACGCACGAACTTCTGGCCGCACACCGTCACGATGCTCAGCACCCGCGTCTGCACGGCATGCCCCAGCTCCTGCACCGCCGAGATCACCGAGATGTCCAGCATCGTGTGATCGCGGTGGCCGGTCATGTCGACCATGTGTCGCAGCAAGGTGTCGTTCACGGGAGCGTCGTCAGTCAAAGGCACGGGGCGTGGTACCGATGGTGCCGCTTTTTTGAGCGGCGAAGCGAAACAGGATAATCCTTTTTTGTATTACGGGCAATTATTCTTATCAATATTTATTCATTTTCCGGCATCGCTCTTGCGCCGTCCTGTGCCCGCCTTCCGACAGTTTATTCCTCGTCAGAATCTTCCGTTTCCACTAGGAAAAGTTGACTGTAGTCAAGTTGCCGCATGGAATGATTCGCTACAGTGAACTCACTGGCAAACGCAACAAAGCAGTAGCGACGGGGCCCCGACGCAGCCAGTTCCCTCAACCACCATAAGGAGTTTGTCATGAACACGATGTTCTCCGCCATCAAAACCTTCGTTGCCGATGAAAACGGTGTGACTGCCATCGAATATGGCCTGATCGCCGCGCTCATCGGGGTCGCGATGGCCACGGTCGCCAAGACGCTTGGCTCGGAGATCAAGGACACGTTCCAGGACGTCGTCAACGCACTCACCGGCACCACCTCGACCTGATCGTCGTGCCCCCTCGTGGCTGCAGCCAGCCCCGGGGGGCTTTTTTTTGGGGGTGCATCATGCTTGTCGCACCGTATCTCGATACCTTGCTGCTGCTGATGGTGGTGGCGGGGGCAGTCAACGACCTGGCGAGCCGGCGCATTCCGAACCGGCTGCTGCTGGCCGGGATGGTGGGCGCACTCGGCCTGCACCTGGCCTCCGGCGCACCCCTGGCCGGGGTGCTGGCCTGGCTGGGCGGCATGGCTACCGGCCTGGTCGTCTTCCTGCCGTTTTACCTGATCCGCGGCATGGCTGCCGGGGACGTCAAGATGATGGCCGCCGTAGGCGCTTTCACCGGTCCGCTCGAGGCCCTGCACATCGCCATCCTGGCCTGGTGCGCGGGCGGCGTCATGGCGCTGGCGATCGTCGCCGTCCGCGGCCGCCTGTTACCGGTGCTGTCGAATCTCTGGACCATCCTGCGCGGCGCGCTGCTGCGCCTGCCGCTTGCGCAGGCCTTCGGCACAGGAGGGCAGGACAGCGTCGGCTCCATGCCTTACGGGGTCGCGATTGCAGTCGGAACAATGATCATTTTGATAAGCCGCTATGGCTAATCGGGGCCGGGTGGCCCTTTGTGGACCGTCAAAGGCCGGCAATGGACGCTCGCTAGAATCAAATCAAGTTCTCTCGAACACTTGTATTGAGCAGGAGGTGAGAATATGGAAGCGCTAACGGGAGCCGCAGCGGTTTACACGGCGAGGGATCCGGTGCCGGAAGGCCCCGGCGGGCAGCTTGCGCCGGCGGATGGCGAAGCCGTTCCCGTGCTGCCGCGCCAGGCGCGGACCCTGCGCGACACCGGCCTCGAGCCGCGCTTCGTCACTGCCCTGGTGGTCAAGGCGATGCACGCGGGCGGCAAGACGCCGCTGTCGGTGCTGACCGGCAGGCTGCGCCTGTCGGTGAGCGTGGTGCGCGAGGTGCTGCAGGGCCTGATCGCGGCGCAGCAGGCCGAAGTGGCCTGGTCGGGCGATTCCGACATCGACGTGCATTACCAGCTGACCGCCTTCGGGCAGCGCGCCGCCGCCGATTACCTGGCCGAATCGCGTTACTGCGGTCCGGCGCCGGTGCCGCTGGCGCACTACCGCGCGGTGGTGGAGCAGCAGTCGCTGCGCCTGGAAGTGAACGACGCAGCGCGGGCGCGCGTCACGCCGGGCGAGCTGCGCGCGGTGCTGGGCGAGGACGGCCTCGAACCGGCAGTGCGCGAACTCATCGGCGCGGCCCTGCATTCGAACCGCCCGCTGATGCTGTATGGCCCTTCCGGCAGCGGCAAGACCACGCTGGCCAGGAAATTCGCCCGTCTGCGCCAGGAACCGGTCGCCGTGCCCTACGCGGTGCTGGTCAAGCACGAGATCGTGCAGCTCTACGATCCCGCCCTGCATCCGGCGCCGCTGGCGAACCGGCGCATGGAGGAGCGGCGCAGCTGCGACGCGCGCTGGGCGCTGTGCCAGCGTCCCCTGGTCCACATCGGCGCCGAGCTGACCCGCGACATGCTCGAACTGCGCGCCGACCCCGGCAGCGGCGTGTTCCATGCGCCGCCGCACCTGAGCGCCAACAACGGCCTGCTGGTGGTGGACGACCTCGGGCGCCAGCGCATGCCGGCCGGCGAGCTGCTGCATCGCCTGCTGGGGGCCTTCGAGCACGGGCGCGACCACGTGGCCGTGCCCGGCGGCCCGGCCCATGCGCTGCCTTTCGATGTCGGCCTGGTGCTGGCCACCAGCCTGGCGCCCGAATCGGTGCTGGACGAATCCTGCCTGCGCCGCATCGGCTACCGCATCGCGATCGGGCCCTTGGGCGAGGCCGGCTACCGCGCGCTGGTGCGGCGCCAGGCGCGCCTGGGCCGGCTGGAGGCCGACGAAGCCGTGCTCGATTACCTGGTCAATGAGCTGCACCGCCGCACCCGGCGTCCGCTGCTGGCGGCCTATCCGCAGGAGCTGGTGCAGCGCATCCATGATTTCGCCGGTTTCGCCGGACGCACGCCGCGCTTCGACGTGGACAGCGTGACCCAGGCCTGGAGCAGCCTGTTCGGCGCCGGCTCGCTCCCGCTTGCAATGGGAGACCTGCGATGAAAAACCAACGTGCCGTGATCGTGATGGCCCTGGCCGTCGTGTTCGGCCTGGCCGCGGTGGCGCTGGCCGCGCAATGGCTGCTGAACGCCCCGGCGGCCAGCGCGGGCCGCATCGCGGTGGCCGTGGCCGATATCGATATCGGCCAGCGGCTTGCGCCCGAGATGGTCAAGCTGGTCGACTGGCCGGCCGACAGCGTGCCGAAAGGCGCGTTCGCCGACCCGCAGAAGCTCGCCGGCCGGGTGCTGCGCACCAGCGTGCTGGCGGGCGAACCGCTGAGCGAGGCCAAGCTGGCGCCGGCCGGCACCCTGGGCGGCCTGTCGGCCCTGATCGCCGAGGGCAAGCGCGCCATCACGGTGCGCGTCAACGACGTGATCGGTGTGGCGGGCTTCGCCTTGCCCGGCAATTACGTCGACATCATCGTCAGCACCGAAACCGAGCCGCAGCCGCGGCCCCAGGGCGGGGAGCGCGAGCGCAACATCTCGAAAATCGTGCTCGAGCGCATCCTGGTGCTGGCCGTGGCGCAGGAAGTCAGCCGCGACGAGACCAAGCCCAAGGTCGTCAACGCGGTGACGCTCGAGGTCACGCCCGAGCAGGCCGAGAAGCTCGACCTGGCGCGCAGCGTGGGCACGCTGTCGCTGGCGCTGCGCAACCAGGTCGATCCGGCCGCGGCCGCGACCCTGGGGGCGACCAAGGACAGCCTCCTTCCCGCGCCGGGCGCAGCGCTGCGGCAGGTCGCGCTGCCGGTACAAGCTCCGCAGCCGCGGCCACAGCTACGGCGGCCGCGGGCAGCGCCGCCGCAGCGCCACTGCGTCGGCGTGATCAACGGCCTGCACACCTCGCAGGAATGCTTCTGACACCTTCACGCCTGGGATGAACGCCATGAACAGATGCTCCACGATCGCGCGGCGGGACGGGCTGCGCGCCTGCGCGGCGGCCGCCGGTATCGCGCTCCTTGCCGCCACCGCCATGCCGGCGGCGGCCGCGGCCAAGCCAGCCGCCGAGCCGGAAGCCAAACCCCAGGCCGGCTGCAGCGGCGAAGCCGCGCGCCCGGCGCGCCTGGCCCTCCACATGGGCAAGTCGACCATGCTGCGGCTGCCCGAACCGGTGCGCCACCGCAGCGTCGGCAATCCTTCCGTTGTGCAGGCCATGCTGGTCGCGCCCGACACCCTCTACATCGCCGGGGTCGACGTCGGCAGCACCAATATGATCGTGCAGGGCCGCAGCGGCCTGTGCAGCATCGTCGACATCGCGGTGTCGATGGACCCGGCCGAAGTGCAGGCCACGCTGGCCGCCGTCATGCCCGAGGAAAAGGACATCCGCGTGATGTCGGCCATGGATACCCTGGTGCTGACCGGCACCGTCAGCGACGCCAGCGCGGTCGCGCGCGCCGTCGAACTGGCCGGGGCCTATGTGCGCCGGCCGCTGCGCCAGCTGCCGCCTGCGGCCAAGGACAACGAGACCGACGGCGTGATTCCCGTCGCCGCAAACAGCGGCGGTGGAGGCGCAGCGGGCGCGTCCGCCGGCGCGCGCGTGGTCAACCTGCTCGGCGTCAGCGCGCCGCAGCAGGTGCAGCTCGAAGTCAAGGTGGCCGAGGTGTCGCGCACCCTGATCGAACGCCTGGAATCCGGCTCGCGCTTTACCTTTACCCCCGGCAGCTGGGGAGCCATCCTGACTTCGAATTTCCTCACCGGCCGGGCGCGCGGAGGCATCGGGGGCAGCAAACCCAACGGCAACATGGTCGCCGTCGAAGCCGACAAGCAGGATGGCCTGGTGCGCATCCTGGCCGAGCCGAACGTGATGGCGATCAGCGGCCAGGAAGGCAGCTTCCTGGCCGGCGGCAAGTTCTACATCCCGGTGGCCCAGGACAACAACAAGGTGACCCTGGAAGAAAAGGAATTCGGCGTCGGCCTGCGCTTCACCCCGACCGTGCTGGCGGGCGGGCGCATCAACCTGAAGGTGGCGCCGGAAGTGTCGGAACTGTCGCGCGAAGGCATCGGCATCAACGCGGTGGGCATCGCCGGCACCGCCATCATGCCGCTGGTGACCACGCGCCGCGCCAGCACCACGGTGCAGCTGTACGACGGCCAGAGCTTCGCCATCGGCGGCCTGGTGAAGAACAACCTGGTGGCCAACCTGAAGGGCCTGCCGGTGCTGGGCGAAGTGCCGGTGCTGGGCGCGCTGTTCCGCAGCACCGATTACCAGCAGGACCGAAGCGAGCTGGTGTTCGTGATCACCGTGCGCCTGGTCAAGCCGATCGCCGGCGCCGGCTATGCGCTGCCGACCGACAGGATCGGCCTGCCGTCGCGCGGCGAGATCCTGCTGGGCGGCAGCCTGGAAGGAAGGCCGCCTGCCGCCACGGCCGCCATGTCGACGCCGGCCATCGCGCCGCCGCCGTCGCAGACCGCGGGCGGCTTCGAGCTCAAATGAGCTCACATGCACTCAACAAGGGGATGGACATGGCAAGCAGAACAACCCGTTGGATCCTGGCGGCGCCCGCCGCGGCAGCCTTGCTGGGCTGCGTTTCCGGCACGCCCAACTATGACCGCGAATTCGGCAAGGCGTTGCGCGCCAACCTGGCGTCGCAGGTGCTCGACCCTGCCGCCGGCGCGAACACCGACCCGGCCGCGGGCATCGACGGCCAGGCCGCGCGCGCCGCGCACGAGCAGTACCAGCACTCCTACTCGCGTCCCCAGGCCGAACCGGCGCGCTCGCTGATCGGTACCGGAAAATGAAAGCCGGCCACCCCGGGCCAAGGATGGCAAGCGCAGCTGCGGCGAGGATGCCATGAGAGCGCTCCTGATCAGCCGCGACAGCCAGCTGTATGCGGAAATCGCGTCCCAGGGCGCGGCGCGCGTGCCGCCGCTGCACCTGGCGTCCACCCGCGCCAGCCTGCGCGATGCGCTCGACCGTCTTGACGCCGACAGCGCCCAGCTGGTGATCATCGACGCCAGCGAGACCGAGCCGCTCGAGGCCGCGCTGCTGGAGCGCCTGGCCCGCCAGTATCCGTCGGCCCAGCTGATGCTCCTGACCGATCACCACCAGCCGGACCTCCTGATCACCGCCATGCGCGCCGGCGTGCGCGAAGTGCTGCAGCTGCCGCTGGTGCACCGCGCCTTCCACGAGGCGATGGACCGGATCTCGGCCGCCGCCGGCGTGTCCCTGACGCGCGACGGGAAGGTGCTCGCCTTCATCGCCTGCAAGGGCGGCAGCGGCGCGACCTTCATCTCGACCAATTTCGGCTACGCGCTGGCGACCCTGGCCGGCAAGAAGGTCCTGCTGGTCGACCTGCACGGCCAGTTCGGCGACGCCGCGCTGTACGTGTCGGACCAGAAGCCGAGCATGACCCTGTCGGACGTGTGCGCCCAGATCGCCCGCGTCGATGCGCCTTTCCTGGATTCCTGCCTGGTGCACGTGGCCCCCGGCTTCGGCGTGCTGGCCGCGGCCGACGACCCGGGCCAGGCCAGGGAAGCCAAGCCGGAGCACATCGACACGATCCTGCGCGTGGCGCGCCAGCACTACGACTACGTGCTGCTCGACGTCGGCCGCCAGATCGACGCGGTTTCGCTGCGCGCGCTCGACATCACCGACACCATCTACCCGGTGCTGCAGCTGGCGCTGCCCGACATCCGCGACGCGCGCCGCCTGCTCGACATCTTCCGCTCGCTCGGCTACGTGCTGGACAACATCCGCCTGATCGTCAACCGCTACGAGAAGGGCGGCAAGCTGCGCCTGCAGGACCTGCATGCGGCGCTCGGCTGCGAAGTGATGCACACCTTCCCGAACGACTACATCGCCGTGACCGACTCGGTGAACCAGGGCGTGCCGGTGCTGCAGCTGTCGCGCTCGAGCGCGGCCGCGCGCAGCCTGGCCGAGATGGTGGAGCTGGTGACGGCGCGCCGCGTACCGGAAAACAAGGGCCTGCTCGATCGCTTGTTCGGCGGGGGCGCCTAGCCCCGCTCGACGCCAGCCCCCGACATTTCACGACTGGAGCACCCGATGTCCCTACGAGAACGCCTTGCCAGCACCGAAGTCAGCACCAGCGCCGAGCGCCAGCTGGCCGCCGGGCTGCCGGACACCGGCAACCACGCCTACCAGGAGCTCAAGAAGCTGATGCACCAGATGATCCTCGACCGGATCGACCTGGAACGCCTCAAGCGCCTGACCCCCGAGCAGTTCAAGCACGAGCTGGCGCTGCTGGTCCAGCGCATCATCGAAGAAGAAAGAATCGTCCTCAACCAGCACGAGCGCCACCACCTGGTGCTCGACATCCAGCACGAGATGCTCGGCTTCGGGCCGCTCGAGCCGCTGCTGAACGATCCGACCGTCTCGGACATCCTGGTCAACACCGCCAGCAAGGTCTATGTCGAGCGGCGCGGCAAGCTGGAGCTGACCGACATCAGCTTCCACGACAACGCGCACCTGATGAAGATCATCGAAAAGATCGTCTCGCGCGTGGGACGCCGGGTCGACGAGTCGAGCCCGATGGTCGACGCCAGGCTGCCGGACGGTTCGCGCGTCAATGCGATCATCCCGCCGCTGGCGGTGGACGGCCCGCTGCTGTCGATCCGCCGCTTCGGCGCCACGCCGCTGACGGTGCAGAACCTGCTCGACTACAAGAGCCTGACCCCGCCCATGATCCAGGTGCTGGAGGGCCTGGGCACGGCCAAGGTGAACATATTGATCTCGGGCGGCACCGGCAGCGGCAAGACCACGCTGCTGAACCTGATCTCCGACTTCATCCCGGGCAGCGAGCGGGTGGTGACGATCGAGGACGCTGCCGAGCTGCAGCTGCGCCAGCCGCACGTGGTGCGCCTCGAGACCCGTCCGCCCAATATCGAGGGCAAGGGCGAGGTGACCCAGCGCGCCTTGGTGCGCAACGCGCTGCGCATGCGGCCCGACCGCATCATCCTGGGCGAGGTGCGCGGGGCCGAGGCGCTCGACATGCTGCAGGCGATGAACACCGGCCACGAAGGCTCGCTCGCCACCATCCACTCGAACACCCCGCGCGACGCCTTGTCGCGCCTGGAGAACATGGTCAGCATGGCCGGCGTCAGCTTGAGCGCGCGCGCGATCCGCCAGCAGATCGTGTCGGCCGTGACGGTGGTGGTGCAGGCTTCGCGCCTGACCGACGGTACGCGCAAGGTGGTCAGCATCCAGGAGATCACCGGCATGGAGGGCGACATCATCTCGATGCAGGAAATCTACCGCTTCGAGCAGCGCGGCGTGGACGCCGAGGGCAAGGTGCTGGGCCATTTCTGCGCCACCGGCGTGCGCCCGCGCTTCGCCGACCGCCTGCGCCTGTTCGGCGTGCCGGTGCCGGAAGACGCCTTCGATCCCGACCGGATCTTCGACTGAGGGGGGACGGCATGGACGCGCTGTTCTCCGGTTTCGTGGTGTTCCTGTTCGCTGCGGTGATCCTCGCGGTCGAAGGCGTCTACCTGTGGTGGATGGGCACCCACGGCGCCGCGGCGCGCCGCATCGCGCGCCGCCTCCAGCTGATGTCGGGCGGGGTCGGACGCACGGGCGAGCGCATCTCGATCCTCAAGCAGCGACGCTACAGCAGCCACCAGTCCTTCGACCGCATGCTGCACCGCGCCGGGCTGGCGCACCGCATCGACGCGCTGCTGGTGCAGGCCGGATCGCCCTGGACGGTGGGGCAGTTCATCGCCTGGTCGCTCGGCTGCATGGCGGCCGGCATGCTGGCGGCGTCCGCCTGGCCGCTGCCCTGGCCGGCGCGGATGCTGGCAGGCCTGGCCTGCCTGAACCTGCCCTGGTTCCTGATGCGGCGCGCGCGCCAGCGGCGCCTGCTGCGCATCGAGCAGCAGCTGCCGGATGCGGCCGACTTCATCGCCCGCGCGCTGCGCGCCGGCCATTCCTTCAACAATGTCCTGCAAATCGTCGGCAACGAGCTGCCCGAGCCGCTCAGCAGCGAGTTCCGCATCGCGCGCGAAGAGATCAACTACGGCGTGCCGATGAGCGAAGCGCTGCACGCGATGGCGGCGCGCATCCCGCTGACCGACCTGCGCTACCTGATCATCGCGGTGCTGATCCAGCGCGAATCGGGCGGCAACCTGGCCGAGATCCTCGGCAACATCAGCCAGATCATCCGCGCCCGCCTGAAGCTGATCGCCCACGTGCGGGTGCTGTCGGCCGAGGGACGCATGTCGGCCTGGATTCTGGGCCTGATGCCGTTCTGCGTGGCCGGCGCCATGGCGATCACCAGCCCCGACTACATCAGCATGATGTGGAAGGACCCGTCGGGCGTGCGGATGCTGTGGTACGGCGCCGGCATGATCCTGTTCGGGGTGATCTGGCTGCGCAAGATCATCCGCATCCGCGTGTGAGGTGCCTATGCCGTCGTCCCAACTCCTGTTCCTGTTCATCGTCTTCGCCGTCGTATGCGGCCTGGGCTGGCTCGGCGTGGCGCTGTTCGCCCCGGTCGCCCTGCGCGAGCGCCTGCGCCGCTTCCTCGGCAACAAGCCGGGGCAAAGCGAGGGCGGCCTGGAGGCCGGCAAGGACTGGGTCGAGCGCGTGGCCAGCGTCGCCAGGCCGCTGACCAAGCTCTCGATTCCGGACGAAGGCTGGGAAAAATCCACCCTGAGCACCCGCTTCATGAACGCCGGCTGGCGCAACCCGGCGGCGCCGACCCTGTACTTCGCCTCCAAGACCGGACTGGCGCTCCTGATCCCGGCGCTGAGCGTGCCTGCCATCGTGCTGTACGGCGGCGCGCTCGACTCGAACAAGCTGCTCGCCCTCCTGCTGCTGGGCGCGGCCCTCGGTTACTACGCGCCGAACGTGGTCCTCACCCGCATCGCCAACCGGCGCCGGCGCGAGATCTTCGAGACCATCCCCGACGCGCTCGACCTGCTGACCGTGTGCGTGGAAGCGGGCCTGAGCCTGGAGCGGGCGATGGTCAAGGTAGCCGGCGAGATCCACATCAAGAGCGTGGTGCTGGCCGAGGAACTGCAGCTGGTGCTGATGGAGATGCGGGCCGGCTTCAGCAAGGAGAAGGCGCTGCGCAACTTCGCCCTGCGCTCCGGGGTCGAGGATGTCGACACCCTGGTGGCGATGCTGATCCAGTCCGAACGCTTCGGCACCAGCATCGGCGACTCGCTGCGCGTGTATTCGGACAACCTGCGCCACAAGCGGCGCGTCAAGGCCGAGGAGCGCGCGGCCAAGATCGGCCTCAAGCTGCTGTTCCCCCTGATTTTCTGCATTTTCCCGACGCTGCTGATGGTGCTGCTCGGGCCGGCCGCGATCCAGATATCGCGAACCCTGGGCGCGCTGCACGGGGTGCATTAATCCTTGCGTTGATTGAATGGAGATCGCGATGCGAACCGCTACCACCTTGAGTACGCTGGCGCTGCTGTGCGCCGGCGCCGGCCTGCTGGCCTGTACGCCGCTGCCGACGCTGTCCTCCGCCGCCGCAGCCGCCGGCGGCGACGAAGCCTACCTGGCCGGCCGCAACCATCACCTGGCGCGCCGCTACGACGAGGCGCGCGCCGCCTACCAGGCCGCGCTGCGGGCCGACCCCGGCCATGTCAACGCCCGCAACGGCCTGGCCACCCTGCACGCCGAGCAGCGCGATTTCGCGGCCGCCATCGCGATCTGGCGCGAGCTGGCGGCGCCGCTGACGATGTCCTCCGGCCCGGACAAGGCTTACCTGCTCGGCAACCTGGGCCATGCCTATTTCCTGAGCGGCGACTACGACCAGGCGCTGGTGGCGCTCGAAAAAGCCTGCCTGCTCAATCCGCTCAACGCCCGTTCCTGGCAGCTGCTCGGCGACACCCTGCACAAGCTGGGCCAGGATGCGCGCGCCGCGCAGATGCTCAGGCAGGCGGACGCGCTGCGCCGGCACGACCTCCGCGCCGACCTGGCGGCGGTGGGCGGCAAGACTTCGGTGAGCGCCATCGGCCAGGCGCTGCAGGCCCAGCGCGGCGACGCCGCGGAGCCGGCATGGCTGGAGACCGAGCTGCACGTGGCCGGCAACGGCATGCTCGAACTGCGGCGCGGCAAGGCGCCGGCGCCGGCTGAAGCACCCGAAGCGCCGGCTGCGCCGCCTCCGCAGGCGCCGTCGATCGAGGCCGCCGTCACGCGGCTGGAAATCAGGAACGGCAACGGTGTGACCGGCATGGCGCGCACGCTGGCTCGCCGGCTGGGCGATCCCGGCATGAAGGTGACCCGGCTGTCGAACGAAAAGGGTTTCGGCGTGGCGCGCACCCGTATCGAATACGAGGCGGCCCACCGCGCGGCGGCCGAGCGCCTGGCACGGCGGGTCGGCGGCGTGCAGCTGCTGGAAGTGCAGGCCTGCGCGCCGACCGACCTGCGCCTGGTGCTCGGGCGCGACCTGCCGCGCCGCGGCCTCGCGCTGCGGCCGCTCGCGGCACCGGCGGCGCCCGCGGCAGCCGCGACGGCAGCCAGTGTTCCGGCGCCGCCGGGTAAAGGCAAAACCAGCTAGCCTGGTTCTCCCGGCAGCGCGTTCAGCTGCCGCTTACTTCCAGCTGATGCTGCCCATGCCGTTGTCGGTGCCGTTGCGCTTGGCCGGGTTGCCGTACACGGTGGCCGAGCCCAGGCCGCTCAGGCTCACGTCGGCGGCCTGCTTCGCATGGACCGAGGCGCCGCCCAGGCCGGACAGGGACAGGTCGACGGTGTCGGCCTGCAGCTCCTTCGCTTCCAGGCTGCCGACGCCGCTCAGCTTGGCCTGCAGCAGGCGGGCGTGGCCCTGCACCGTCATGCGGCCGGCGCCGCGCAGGTTCAGGTCGATGCGCTCGGCGCGCACGCCCTTGAGGTTCATGGCGCCCACGCCGCCCAGGCGGGCGTCGATCTGGCGGAAGTTGCCGTCGACGGCCACCGCGCCGGCGCCGTCCAGGGCCAGCTTCACGGCATCGCCGGTGAAGCCGCTGATGGTCGAGCTGCCGACGCCGTTCGACGTGAATTCGGCCAGGTTCGGCACCGTGAGTTCGGCGCGCAGCTTGTGTTCCGTGCGTTCGTTACGGGAAGTGAAGGATTCGGTGCCGATTTCGAGCGTGTCGCCGCGCTGCGCGGTGGTGATGCGCTGGATATAGCGGCGGTCGCCCGAGATCACCAGCGAGGGCGTGGCGCCCTGGAGCAGCACCAGGTCGATCACGCCGCCCAGCTTGACCTTGGTGACCTTGGCGTCCACGGCGCGGGTCTCGCGCACGGCTTCGTCGGCGAGGACCGGGCCGGCGGCCAGGGTGAACGAGCCGGCGACGAGGGCGGCGGTCAGCAGTTTTTGCATGGTGGATCTCCGATAACGGTTGTCGATAAGGGCAGGATAGGGGAGAAGGCCGGGTTTGCCCTCCGGATTGCGACGGACTGCGCATTCGGCGGGATGGACCGTCGAAAATCCCTACCGCCGTGGGCCGTTCTGCCGCCCTTGCCCGCCCTGCGATACACCCGTACGTAATCGGCCAGCATCTGCTGCGGCAGCACCGTCGTGCTGTCCGGATTACCCGCCGAGTAGAACCGCAGCTCCTGGTCGCCCTATCCATGTCCGCCGGCCTCCGCCACCCACTTGCCGCGGTCGAGCGCATCGCCCTCGAATTCGTCGCTCCAGGCCAGGGTCCAGCCGGAGGCGGCGGGCGGCTGGTGCGCGCAGCCGGCGCCCAGGACGGCGAACACCAGCACGGCTGCCTTGGCGATCATGCCCATGATTCTTCCCAATGAATTTGGAATGGTTTCCAAAAAGACAAGCCGTCTATAGCATCGCCAAAAAATCGGTGTCAACCACGCGCGCCTTCTATCGCTCCACGTGGCTCCCTCTAGCGCCGATGCCTATGTTGCAAAACCGCCGCATGGCGGCCCATATCTGTATGGAATATTCCGTTGACAATTTTTTTTTCCAACCCTAATATTCAGACCAACACATGGAAACGTTTCCATGCAACCGGAAAAATTGGAGCGATCCGGGAGGGTAAGCGGCGGCATGGCGGTCGGAGAGGACGCGGCAAGGGGCTTGAGGCGTCCAGCGGGTTGTGGAGACAAGGCGGCAGGCACAGAAGCCAGGTGTGACCGCCATATTTTAAAAAGAACAGGAGAACACATGGTTTACCCCAAGGCGAAACAGACATTGATGAGCCTGGCAGTGGCGAGCGCCTGCGCGGCCTTCGTCCCGGCTCATGCCCAGGACCAGGCCGGCACGCCCGAGCAGGCGCCCGCCACCCCGGCCAGCGCGGCCAGCGCGCCCAGCGAGGGCGCCAGCGCGCCCGGCCTGTCCCCGAACGGCACGACCCAGACCGTGGTCGTCACCGGCCTGCGCGCCAGCCTGGAATCCTCGCTCAACCTCAAGCGCAATGCGCAGGGCTTCGTCGACGGCATCGTGGCCGAGGACATCGGCAAATTCCCCGACACCAACCTGGCCGAATCGCTGCAGCGCATCTCCGGCGTATCGATCGACCGGACCATTGGCGAAGGCTCGAAGGTCACCGTGCGCGGTGTCGGCCCCGATTTCAACCTGGTGCTGCTCAACGGCCGCCAGATGCCGACCTCCGGCCTGGGCGACCGCAACGGCCGCGCCTTCGACTTCGCCAACCTGGCGTCCGAAGCGGTGTCCCAGATCCAGGTGTACAAGTCGGCGCGCGCCGAAACCCCGACCGGCGGCATCGGCGCCACCATCAACATCATCACCCCGCGTCCGCTGTCGCGTCCCGGCATGCAGGCCAGCGTCGGCGTCAAGGGCGTGTACGACAAGTCGGCCCAGAACCTGCCGGACGACGTCAAGCGCGGCGACAAGGTGACGCCGGAGATCTCCGGCATCTACAGCAATACCTCGGCCGACGGCCGCTTCGGCATCGCGCTCACCGGCAGCTACCAGGAACGCAACCTGGGCTTCAACCAGGCCGCGGTCTCTAACGGCTGGAAGGGGCCGTTCCGCGGCGACGAGAACAACTGGGGGACGATCCCGCAGCCGGGCACCCCGGGATCCGAGCGCATCACCAATCGTCCGGATCCGACCGATGTGTACCAGGTGCCGCAAAACCTGAACTACAACATGAACGGCGTGCAGCGCCAGCGCACCAACGGCCAGGTGGTGTTCCAGTTCGCCCCGACCAAGGCGCTGACCACCACCCTGGACTACACCTATTCGGAAAACAAGGTCCAGACCCGCCGCCAGGACATCTCGGCCTGGTTCAACTTCGGCGCCTCGTCGAGCAGCTGGACCGACGGCCCGGTGGCCAGCCCGCTGGTCTACACGGAGCTGATCCCCGGCGCCAACAGCGACATCGCGATGGGCGGCGCCGATTTCGCCACCAGGAACGAGAACAAGTCGCTCGGCTTCAACGCGGCCTGGAAAGTCAACAACGACGTCCGCTTCGAATTCGACCTGCACCATTCGACCGCCGAATCGACCCCGGACAGCCCCTGGGGCTCGAGCAACGTCCTCGGCACCGCCAGCATGAGCCGCGGCGACACCACCGTCGATTTCAGCAAGGACTTCCCGGTGCTGAGCATCGCCGGCGCCGACTTCACGCGCGCGCCGCAGCAGGTCACCGGCTCGGTGTTCGAGAACGGCTACATGAAGACCAAGATCGACCAGGCCCAGGTCCACGGCAGCTGGAAGATGCTGGAAGCGTCCGAACTGAAGTTCGGCCTGGCCGCGACCAAAGTCGACTATCGCTCGGCTTTCTCGGTGCAGCAGCGCGACACCTGGACCGGCGCCACCAGCCCCGCCGACTACCCGGCCAACATGTTCCACCGCGAGACCCTGAGCAGGTACTTCGACAATATCGACGGCAGCGACAACCCGGCCCTGTTCAACCAGTTCTACACCTTCGACTTCGAGCAACTGCGCGCACTGGCGGCGCAAGTCACCGGACAGCCCGACCTGTACCGGCCCAAGACCACCTACGACAACGACCAGCGCACCGAGGAAAAGTCGAAGAGTCTCTACCTGCAGTTCAACACCGACTGGGATACGGCCATGCCGATCCACACCTCGATCGGCCTGCGCTACGAGAAAACCGACGTCACCTCGAGCGCGCTGGTGCAGACGCCGACCGCCATCAGCTGGGTCTCGCAGAACGAGTTCCCGGTGGTGTTCGGAGAACGCGGCTTCACCACGCTCAAGGGCAAGTACCATCATCTGCTGCCGAGCTTCGACGCCGACGTCGACCTGCGCCCGGACATGAAGGCGCGCCTGAGCTATGGCGAGACCATCGGGCGTCCGCGCTATGACCAGATCTCCGGCGGCCAGGTCCTGAATTCGCTGGCGCGCGTGGAAGGCGGCACCGGCACCCAGGGCAATCCGTCGCTGGAGCCGGTCAAGGCCAAGAACATCGACCTCGCCTTCGAGTGGTACTACGCCAAGTCGAGCTTCTTCTCGGTCAACCACTTCCGCAAGCACCTGGACAACTACGCCGGCCAGTCGCAGTTCATCGCCCAGCCCTTCGGCGTGCGCACCCCGGTCGGCGGCGCCTACTGGAACGCCGCGGTGCAGAACGGCTGCCCCACCAGCGACACCACCTGCATCCGCAGCTACATCCTGCGCAATTTCGCCGGCCAGCCGGGCGTGGTGCGCGGCGCGGACGACGCTTCGGGCGCGCCGACCGGCATCATCACGGCCACCGCCAGCGATCCGATCGCGGACTTCCGCATCAACTCGTTCTCGAACCAGAAGAAGGACCGTGCCCGTGGCCTGGAATTCAACCTGCTGCACATGTTCGGCAACAGCGGTTTCGGCGTGCAGGCCAACTACACCTACGTGCATTCCGGCCTGAAGTACAACAACGCCAGCATCGGCGAGCAGTTCGCGCTGGTGGGCCTGGGCGACTCGGCCAACCTGATCGGCATCTTCGAGAACGACAAGTGGAACGTGCGCGCGGCCTACAATTGGCGCGACGAGTTCCTGTCGGGGACCTTCGACGGATCGGGGCCGAATCCGAACTATGTCGAGGCCTACGGCCAGTTCGACCTGAGCATCGGCTATAACCTGACGAAGAACCTGTCCATCCAGTTCGAAGGCATCAACCTCACGGACGAGATCAAGCGCATCCACGGCCGCACCAAGCAGACCTTGCTGTTCGTCGAACAGTCCGGACCGCGCTACATGCTGGCCGCGCGCTACAAGTTCTGACCTGAAGGACCTAAGGGCCGCGGGCATTCCCGCCGCGGCCCGTTCGGGGTAGACTGCCCCATCTGTTTTTCGGGACGCACCATGGTGACGAACGCCATCAGGAACATCGTGATCGTGGGCGGCGGTTCGGCCGGCTGGCTGACCGCCGCCGTCCTTGCCGCGCGCTACCGCACGCTGGAGCAGGGCGGCCTGCGCATCACCCTGATCGAGTCGCCCGACGTCGCGCCGATCGGCGTGGGCGAGGGCACCTGGCCCACCATGCGCGACACCCTGCGCGAGGCCGGCGTGTCCGAAACCGCTTTTTTCCGCTCCTGCGACGCCGCCTTCAAGCAGGGCTCGCGCTTCAACCGCTGGGTCAGCGGCGCGGACGACGATTATTACTTCCATCCCTTCGTACTGCCCCAGGGCTACGGCGAGGCCGATATCGCAAGCCAATGGCAGCGGCGCCATGCGCATGTGCCCTTCGCCGACCTGGTGAGCTACCAGCCGCACCTGTGCGTGGCCGGCCGCGCGCCCAAGCAGGCCGCGACGCCGGAATTCGCGGCCGTGGCCAACTACGGCTACCATCTCGACGCCGGCAAGTTCGGTGTGTTCCTGCGTACCCACTGCCTGGAAAAGCTGGGCGTGCACTACGTGCCGGACCACGTCACCGGCATCCGTTCGCGCGACAACGGCGACATCGCCGCCCTGCACACCAGGGCTCACGGCGACCTGGAAGGCGACTTGTTCGTCGACTGCACCGGCATGCAGTCCATGCTGCTCGGGAAGCACTACGGCATCCCCTTCCTGTCGCAGCGCCACGTGCTGTTCAACGACAGCGCGCTCGCGGTCCAGGTGCCCTATGCGCGCGAGGACGAGCCGATCGCGTCGCAGACCACCTCCACCGCCCAAAGCGCCGGCTGGATCTGGGACATCGGCCTGCCGTCCCGGCGCGGCGTGGGCCATGTATATTCGAGCGCGCACACCACGGACGAACAGGCCGAGCGCGAATTGCGCGCCTACCTGAAAGCCAGCGGCGCCGGCGAGGACCTGCCCGCACCGCGCAAGCTGAGTTTCCAGCCCGGCTACCGCGAGAAATTCTGGCACCGCAATTGCGTGGCCATCGGCCTGTCCGCCGGCTTCATCGAACCGCTGGAGGCGTCAGCGCTGGCGCTGGTGGAGCTCTCCGCCGCCATGCTGGCCGACGGGATGCCGGTCACGCGCGAGCAGATGGAAGCCGCGGCCGGGCGCTTCAACGCGACCTTCACCTACCGCTGGGAGCGGGTGATCGATTTCCTCAAGCTGCACTATGTGCTGAGCCGGCGCGAGGACAGCGACTACTGGCGCGACAACCGCTGCGCCGAGACCATTCCCGAGCGCCTGGCCAGCCTGCTGCTGCTGTGGCGCCACCGCCCGCCCTCGCGCTACGATATCGACCGCATCCAGGAAGTCTTCCCGGCGGCGAGCTATCAGTACGTCCTGTATGGCATGGGCTTCCATCACGCGCCGGGACCGGCGCCGCGCATGGAAGACGGCGCGGCCGCCGACGGCTTCCTGCGCGACGCGGCGAACCTGACGCGCCGCATGCTGCCGGCGCTGCCGGACAACCGCGCGCTGATCGACCATATTCGCAGCCACGGGCTGCCACGCTGACAACAACGACAACGAAAGAGACAACACGATGCCCACTATCTCCGTGCTGAACAACATCGACCACAAGGACCTGCGCATTATCACGGCCAACCGCCCCGGCCTGGGCGACGACGTGGCCTGGGTTCTCACCTTTGCCCAGGAATTCCGCCTGCTGCAGGCGGACTACCCGATCATCTTCCGCAAGACCGAGGGCGAGGTGCCGTTCGAGTCGATCGCGCTGATGGGCTTCACGGAAAACGAAAACCTGTTTCTCGGTCCCGACGGCTGGGACGCGCCCGTCATTCCCATGATGGTGGCGCGCCAGCCTTTCCTGATCGGCCGCAATGGCGACGAGCTGATGATCCAGCTGGACCTGGACAACCCGCGCGTAAGCCGGCTTGAGGGCGAGCCGGTATTCCTGCCCCACGGCGGCGGCACCGAGTACCTGGAGCGCATCAACGGCATGCTGTCCTTCATCCACCACGGCATGCAAGCCGAAGCCGGCTTCCTGCGGGCGCTGGTGAAGCACGAGCTGCTGGAGACCTTCGCGCTCGACATCACCCTCGACGACGGCTCGCAGAACCGCCTGTCCGGCTTCTACACCATCCATGAGGAGCGCCTGGCCGCGCTGGGCGCCGCCGCCCTGCACGAGCTGCACCAGGCCGGCCACCTGGCCCCGATCTACTATGCGCTGGCCTCCCTGTCGAACTTCCGCAGCCTGGTCGACCGCAAGAACCGCAGGATGAAGGCAGATGCTGCCCATCGCTAAGCGGGTACGCGAGCTCGCGGGCCTGCGTCCGCGCGACCTGGGCCAGGAAATCCTCGCGTCCACCGAGCCGCTGCTGCTGCGCGGCCTGGTGGCCGAATGGCCGGCGGTAGCCGCCGCGCGCGAGTCGCAACAGGCGGCCGGCGCCTACCTGCGCCGCTTCTACCGTGACGCCACCGTCGGCGCCATGCTGGGCGCGCCCGAGATCGAGGGCCGCTACTTCTACAACGAAGACCTGAGCGGCTTCAATTTCTATCCGGTGCGGGTGCGGCTCGACACCGTGCTGGCGGAGCTGGAGAAGCACCGCACGACCGAGCCGCCACCCTCGATCTATGTCGGCTCGACCACCATCGACACCTGCCTGCCGGGCTTCCGCGCCGAGAACGACGTCGACCTGGGCGCGCGCAATCCGCTGGCCAGCATCTGGATCGGCAACCGCACCCGCATCGCGGCCCACTACGACCTGCCGGACAACCTGGCCTGCGTGGCCGCCGGCCACCGCCGCTTCACCCTGTTCCCGCCGGACCAGCTGGACAACCTGTACATCGGCCCGCTCGACTTCACCCCGGCCGGGCAGGCCATCAGCCTGGTCGATTTCGCCCGGCCCGATTACGAACAATTTCCGCGCTTCGCCCAAGCGCTCGAGCATGCGCTGGTGGCCGAGCTGGAGCCGGGCGACGCCCTGTTCATCCCCAGCATGTGGTGGCACCACGTCGAGGCGCTGGACCGCTTCAACGTCCTGGTCAACTACTGGTGGCGCCAGTCGCCGGACTACATGGACACGCCGACCAACGCCCTGATGCACGCCCTGATGACGGTGCGCGACCTTCCGCCCGAACAGCGCAAGGCCTGGCAGGAGCTGTTTCGCCACTACGTGTTCGAAGCCGGCGAGCACACCGCCGCCCACATTCCGGAAGCCGCGCGCCGCATCCTGGCGCCCCTGGACGACGACGCCACCCGCGGCATCCGCACCCAATTATTAAAGCGGATGAACCGCTGACAGGAGACCGACCGTGGAACAGAGCACTCTTACCCGGCGCCCGGTACGCCGGGTCGTCATCGCCGGCGGCGGCACCGCGGGCTGGATGGCCGCCGCCTGCATCTCGAAGGTGCTGGGCAAGCGCCTCGATATCAAGCTGATCGAATCGGACGAGATCGGGACCGTGGGCGTGGGAGAGGCCACCATCCCGACCCTGATCCACTTCCACAAGCTGCTCGAGATCAGCGAGCAGGAATTCATGGCCGCGACCCAGGCCACCTTCAAGCTGGGCATCAGCTTCGAGAACTGGCGCAACGTCAGGGAAGACTATATCCACTCCTTCGGCCTGACCGGCACCGACCACTGGACCGCCGGCTTCCAGCACTTCTGGCACAAGGGCCGCGAGCGCGGCCTGGCCGGCGACTACGGCGACTACTGCCTGGAGCTGCGCGCCTCCCAGGAAAAGCGCTTCGCCCACTTGCCGCACGACGGCATGAACTACGCCTACCACCTGGACGCCAGCGCTTACGCACGCTTCCTGCGCAAGTTCAGCGAGCGCCACGGCGTGCAGCGCATCGAAGGCAAGATCGTCGACGTCAGCACCAGCGCCCTCACAGGCCACATCCGCTCGCTCACCCTCGATTCCGGCGCCGACATCGAAGGCGACCTGTTCATCGACTGCACGGGCTTCCGCGCGCTCCTGATCGGCCAGGCCATGAAGGTCGAGTACGAGGACTGGTCGCACTGGCTGTTCAACGACAGCGCGGTGGCCATGCAGACCATGTCCGTGGGCGACGCCGTGCCCTACACGCGTGCGATCGCGCACGGCTTTGGCTGGCAATGGCGCATCCCGTTGCAGCACCGGGTCGGCAACGGCATCGTGTTTTCCAGCCGCTATGTCGAGCAGGAGCAGGCGATCCAGGCCCTGGTGGAGAATGTCGAGGGCGAAGCCCTGATGAAGCCGCGCGTCATCAAGTTCCAGCCGGGGCAGCGCAGGCAGGTCTGGAAGGGCAACTGCATGGCGCTCGGTTTGGCGAGCGGCTTCCTGGAGCCGATCGAATCGACCAGCATCCACCTGATCCAGCGCGGCATCATCCGTCTGATGCAGATGTTCCCGACCGAGGGCATCTCGCAGGCCGACGTGGCGGAGTACAACAAGCAGGCCTGGACCGAGATCGAGCATATCCGCGATTTCATCATCCTGCACTACCACGTGACCAACCGCAGCGACACGCCTTACTGGCGCGACGCGCGCAACATGGAGATCCCCGCCAGCCTGCGCCACCGGATCGCGCTGTTCCGCGAGACGGGAAGGGTATTCCGCATCTCGAACGAGCTGTTCGCCGAGAACTCCTGGGTGCAGGTGCTGCTGGGGCAGGGCGTGATGCCGCTCCAGCACCACCAGGCGGCCGACCTGATGGGCGACGAGGAGCTGGCCCGCTTCCTCGGTTCCATCAAGAGCTCGATCGACAAGACCGTAAGTGGATTACCCACCCACCAGCAGTACGTCGAACGCTACTGCGCGGCGCCGAAATAAGAAAGCCCGCGAAAGCGGGCTTCTTTTTTCAGGCGGTCGCCCGCTAGCGATGCAGATTGGCGTACTTCACCCCGAAATACATGATGAACAGGTAGCACGCGGCCGGCACCAGGAAGGAAGGCTGCAGGCCGATGGTGTCCGCGAACATGCCCTGCACGAAGGGCACCACGGCGCCGCCCACGATGGCCATGCACAGGATGCCGGAACCCTGGCCGGTGAACTTGCCCAGGCCGTGCAGCGCCATGCTGAAGATGGTCGGGAACATGATCGAATTGCACAGGCCGACCGCCAGGATCGCCCACATCGCCAGCTTGCCTTCGCCGAAGGTCGCCGCCAGCACCAGCAGGATGGCGCCCAGCGCATTCACGGCCAGGGTCTTGCCCGGGCTGACGTAGCGCATGACGGCGAAGCCGATGAAGCGGCCCACCAGCGCGCCGCCCCAGTACAGGCTGACATACTGGGCGCCGTTGGCGTGGCTCAGGCCCGCGATGTGGCCCTCGCCCAGGAAGTTGATCAGGAAGCTGCCGATGCTCACTTCCGCGCCCACGTACAGGAAGATCGCCAGCGCGCCCAGCACCAGGTGGCGGTAGGCCATGGCGCCGCCCTTGCCGTCCACTGCGACGGTGCTGTCGTCGTGGCTGATCTTCGGGAGCCGGGCCACGGCGAACAGCACCGCCAGGATCGCCAGCGCTGCCGCCAGCCCCAGATAGGGACCTTGCACCGCCGCCGCTTCCCTGGCCTTGTACGCGGCCTGCTCGGCGCCGCTCAGAGCCGCCAGCTGGTCGGCGCCGAGGGTGGCGGCCGACAGGATCAGGATGCCGCCCAGGGCCGGCGCCACGGTGGTGCCGAGCGAATTGAAGGCCTGGGTCAGGGTCAGTCGGCTGGAGGCGGTGCGCGCCGGTCCGAGCACGGTGACGTAGGGATTGGCCGCCACCTGCAGGATGGTGATGCCGCTGGCCAGCACGAAGAAGGCGAACAGGAACAGGCCGTAGCCGCCCTGCGAGGCCGGATAGAACAGCGCGCAGCCCGCGGCCGCGATCATCAAGCCGGTGACGGCGCCATTCTGGTAGCCGATGCGGCGGATCAGCGCGCCCGCCGGCAGCGACACGATGAAATAGGCGCCGAAGAAGCAGAACTGCACCAGCATCGCCTGCAGGTAGGTGAGGGTGTAGATCGACTTCAGGTGCGGAATCAACACGTCGTTCAGCGACGTGAGCAGGCCCCACATGAAGAACAGGATGGTGACGATCACCAGTGCGCCGGTGTGCGGATTGTGTTCCCCGTCGGCGGCCGCCGCCAGCGTCGGGTTGGGTGCGGTGTTGTGCATGAGGTCTCCGTGGTGATGGCTAGGCCGCGAGCCGGTCCGACAGCATGGCGGACACGCCGCGCAGCGCCGGGTACTGCTCGGTGATCAGGTAGGTCGGGATGCGCGCCAGGTAGGGGCCCAGGCGTCCCTTGTCTTCGAAGCGCGCGCGGAAGGCCGAACCGGCGAACAGGCGCCCGAGACGCGGCACGATGCCGCCGCCGATGTACATGCCGCCGGTCGCGCCCAGGGTCAGCGCGACGTTGCCCGCGACGCTGCCCAGGATGGCGCAGAATGTCTCCACTGTGCCTGCGCAGTCGCTCGAGCTGCCGTCCAGTGCGGCCTGGGTGATCTCGGGCGCGCCGATACGCTTGCCCGTGCGCGCCCAGTGGATCAGTTCCAGGCCCATGCCGGACAGGAGGCGCTCCGCCGAGACGTGGCCGTACTCGCTCCACAAGGCCTCCAGGATCGCCACCTCGCCGCGGTTGGTCGGCGAGAAGCTGACATGGCCGCCTTCGCCGGCCAGCGCGATCCAGCGCTTCCCGGCCGGGATCACCCCCGATACGCCCAGGCCGGTGCCGGGGCCGATCAGGCCGATCGGCCGCTTGGCCAGTTCGACGCCGCCGCCGATGCGCTCGCGCTGGTCCGGGGCCAGGTGGGGCAAGGCCATGGCGAGCGCCGCGAAGTCGTTCACCACCAGCAGCGTTTCCAGGTCCTGCGCGCGGCGCAGGGCCTCGATCGAAAAGCTCCAGTGGTGGTTGGTCATCCTGACCTCGTCGCCCTCGACCGGATTGGCGATCGCGATGGCCGCGTGGCGCACCGTGTCCACCGCCAGGCCGCGCGCGCGTGCATTCGCCAGGTAGGCGCGCATGGCCTCGCCCAGCGTCGGATGCGCGGCGCAGGCCAGCACTTCGATGTCGACGATGCCCTCGCTGGATTCCAGCGCGAAGCGGGCGTTGGTGCCGCCGATATCGGCCAATAGCCGTAGTGCGTTCATCGCAATTCCTCGCAGCGCACGGCGTCCGCCTCGGCTGCCGCGCCGCCCGCGATCTCGATATTGGTGAAGGCCGCCGCGAAGGCCGCATCGCTGCTCAGGCTGAAGGGCGTGTCGACCTTGGCCAGGTCCAGCCCCTGGAAGCAGGCCAGCGGCACTTTGACTGTCTGCTTGCCCTTGCCGGCCAGGCGCTTGAACAGCGCCGTGGCGTCGACCGTGGCCTGCTGCACCGCCAGCGTCACCTTGCCGGCCGGCGCCGCCTGGACGATGGTGTCGAAGCGCAGCGCCGCCTTCTCGCTGGCCGCCGCCGGCAGCGCCATCGGACGCGCGCCGCGTGCCTCGACCGTGGCCGGGCCGGTCCAGCTCACCAGCTTGGCGTCCTGCTGGGTGTTCACCTGCGAGGTCGTGACCGTGATGCCCGGCAGCGCGAAGCTCGCGTTCAGGTCCGCGCCCAGCACGGTGCGCTCCTGGCCGCTGCGGATCGCCAGCGGGAAGCTGGCGCGGTCCGCCTGGCTGAAGACGGGATAGGTAGTGCTCACGCCGCAGCCGCCGGCCGGCACGGACTCGTCCAGCTTGCCCAGGCGCGAACGGTTCGCCTTCTTCAGGCCGTAGCCATAGGCGAACAGGGGCGCGTAATCCTGGTCGCCCACGTTCAGACGGGTCTGGCAGGCGGACTTCGGCCAGGAGAAGGGCAGCTTGCCGCGGAAATCGTAGTTGTTGACGCCGGCGATGAGGAGATCGGACACGCCCTTGCCCTCGGAACCCGGCAGCCAGGCCGCGATGAAGGTATCCGACAGGTTGATCAGGTCGTTCGCGTACAACGGACGGCCGGACACCATCACCGTGATCACCGGCTTGCCCTTGCCGGCCACCGCGCGCAGCACGGCCAGGTCTTCGGGATAGCGGCCGCTGTGGCGCAGGGTGCCGGACAGGCCGATGTCGCCGTCGCCTTCCGCGTAGGGACGCTCGCCGATCACGGCGATCACCGCATCGAACCTGGACACGTCGACATCCTTCGCATCCAGGCTGTAGGTCACATTGGCGCTGCCGGCCGCGGCGCGGATGCCGGTCAGGATGGTGTCGGCATGCTTGAAGTCGGCGTTGGTATTGGCCGTTCCCTGCCAGGTCAGCGACCAGCCGCCGGACTGGTTCGACAGGTCGTCCGCGCTCTTGCCCACCACCAGGATCTTCTTGCCGCGCGCCAGCGGCAGGGGCGGTCCTTCGTTCTTGAGCAGCACCAGCGACTCGCGCACCGCCTGGCGCGCCAGGTCGCGCGCCAGCATGGCGTCTTCCTTGCCGGCGTAGGCGTTCTGCGCCGGGCTCTTGCCGAACAGGCCGGCGCGCAGCTTGACGCGCAGGATGCGGGTGACGGCGTCGTCGATGCGCGCCATCGGGATCTCGCCGCTTTCCACCTGCTTGATGGTGTTGGCGATGAAGGCCTTCCAGTCATCCGGCACCATGATCATGTCGATGCCGGCATTGATCGCCTGCGGGCAGCTGTCGTTGCGGCAGCCGGCCACTTCGCCGATGCCGTTCCAGTCGCTGACCACGAAGCCGTCGAAGCCCATCTTGTTCTTCAGGATATCGGTCAGCGCCACCTTGCTGCCGTGGAGCTTGCCGTGTTCCTTGCCGGTGGCGGGATCAAGCCAGCTGTTGAAAGAGGCCATCACGGTCTGCGCGCCGGCGCCCAGCGCGGTCAGGTAGCCCTGGCCGTGGATGCCGAGCAGCTCCGCTTCGCTGACCCTGGTCACGCCGCGGTCCTTGCCGTGCTCGGTGCCGCCGTCGCCGATGAAGTGCTTGGCAGTGGCGACGGTGTTGGCGTCCTTGAAGGCGCCTTGCATGCCGCGCACGTATTCGCCGGCATAGCTCTTCACGACCGCCGGGTCCTCGGCATAGCTCTCGTAAGTGCGGCCCCAGCGGTCATCGCGCACGACGGCCAGGGTCGGGCCGAATACCCAGGCGATGCCGGTGGCGCGCACCGCTTTCGCAGTGGCCGCGCCGATTTCGCGCACGAGCGCCGGATTGCGCGCCGCGCCCAGGCCGATGTTATGCGGGAACAGGGTGGCTCCCGGCACGTTGTTGTGGCCATGCACCGCATCCGTACCCCAGATCACCGGCACCTTGACTGCCATGTCGGTCCGCATCGAGGCCTCATGGTAGGCCAGGGCCAGCGCCAGCCATTCCTTGGCGGTCGCATGCTTGTTCCCGTTCGGCCAGCTGCCGCCGCCGTTCAGCACCGAGCCAAGGTAGTAGCGGGTCACGTCCGCTGGCGTCGCGGTCTTGATCTCCGGCTGGGTCATCTGGCCGATCTTCTGCGCCAGGGTCATCCTGGCGACGATCCCGGCGACGCGCTTCTCGAGCGCGGCGTCCGGCTTGACGGCGCTGGCGATCTTCGGCCAGCCGGCGGCGGGCGCGGCGTGGGCGTGGAGGGGAAGGGCGGCGGCCAGCGCCAGCGCGAGGTAACGGAGCTTGGGTGTCATGGGAGGTCTCGTCGAGGTTATTCCTGGCGCAGGAAGGAGCGGTACCACTTGCCGCTGCCCTTCAGCGTGCGCTGCTGGGTGTCGTAGTCGATGTGGGTCAGGCCGAAGCGGCGCAGGTAGCCTTCCGCCCATTCGAAGTTGTCGAGCAGGCTCCAGGCGAAATAGCCCTTGACCGGCACGCCGTCGGCGATCGCCGCCCGCAAGCTCGCCAGGTGGCGCATCAGGTAGTGGCGCCGGCCGACGTCGTCGATCTCGCCGCCTGCATCCACGCTGTCTTCGTAGCAGGAACCGTTTTCGGTGATGTAGATCGGCCCCGGGTGGTAATCCTTCTCGATGCGCAGCAGGAGCTCGGCCAGTCCCTGCGGCGCCACTTCCCAGCCCATCGCGGTGGTCTCGACTTCGCCCGGCGGCAGCACCTCGGCGTCCAGTGGCGCGTGGCCCGGTGCGTGGGCGATGGTCTCGGGGAAGTAGTAGTTCACGCCCAGGAAGTCGGTGTCGACGGCGATCGCCTCCATGTCGCCCGGCAGGATAGCTGGCGCGGCATCGCCGATGGCGTCCAGGGTGGCCTGCGGGTAGCCGCGGCCGTGCAGCGGATCGAGGAACCAGCGGTAGCGCAGGCCGTCGTGGCGCTCCATCGCGGCCAGGTCTTCCGGCTTGCTGCTGGCGGCGCGCAGCGGATGCAGGCTGAGGGCGATGCCGACCTGGGCATCGGGCACGTTGGCGCGGATCAGCGGCACCGCCTTACCGTGCGAGACCAGCACGTGGTGCGCGACCTGGAGCGCGGTCTTGAAGTCGGTCAGGCCCGGCGCATGCCAGCCTTCGAAGTTGCCGATGATGGCGGTGCACCAGGGCTCGTTATGGGTGATCCAGTGCTTGACGCGGTCGCCCAGGCGGCGCGTCATCACGTCCGCGAATTCCAGGAAAGCATCCACCGTCTCGCGCCTGGCCCAGCCGCCGCGGTCCTGCAGATACTGCGGCAGGTCCCAGTGGTAGAGCGTGGCCCAGGGCTGCAGGCCGCGCTCCAGCATGCCGTCCACCAGGCGCGAGTAGAAGTCCAGGCCTTTCTGGTTCGGCCGGCCGCCTACCTCGCCGAAGATGCGCGGCCAGGCGATCGAGAAGCGGTAGGCGTTCAGGCCCATGTCGCGCCCGATGTCGAAGTCCTCCGGCCAGCGGTGGTAATGGTCGCAGGCGACCGCGCCGCTGGAGCCGTCGCGCACTTTGCCCGGGGTGGCGGCGAAGCGGTCCCAGATCGATTCGACGCGGCCGTCGACCGAGCCGGCGCCCTCGATCTGGTAGGACGATGTGGCGCAGCCCCACAGGAAGTCGGAGGCGAAGTCGCTACGCGCTGGTGCGGCAGGCTCGGGGCGGTTGGCAGTGGTCATGGTCTCGCGTCAAATAAAAACGTTGTTCGGCTATTCTAATGGAAAGCTTTCCAATCCGGCGATAAAAAAAATGGCCGGCAGGCGGCCACCGGGTTTGCACCCGGGGCATGCCTCATGATTTCTTCTTTCGGGTGGCCGGCGCCTGGGCCAGCGAGGCGCGCAGGGTGACGCTGACCGGGAAGGTGCGCGACACGGGGCGCTGCAAATCGTAGCAGCGGTTCAGCAGCATGTTCAGGCCGTTTAGGGTCATCTCGCGCCAGGGCATGTGCACGGAGGTCAGGCGCGGCGCCGAAAAGGCGGCGCTTTCGGTGTCGTCATAGCCGATCACCGACAGGTCGCGCGGCACGCTGATGCCGGCCTCCTGGAAATAGGACAGGGCGCCGACCGCCATCTCGTCGTTGGCGCAGAACAGCGCGCTGCAGGGCGTGCCGGATTCGATCAGCTCCTTGGCCGCGGCCCAGCCGCCGGCGGGCGAGAAGTCGCTCTCGGCGATCCAGATCTTGCTGGTGTCGATGCCTTCGCCGGCCAGTTCGTGCATGAAGCCATCGATACGGGCCACGTTGTCGGCGAGCGCGGTCGGGCCGGCGATGATGGCGATGTCGCGGTGCTTGTAGTCGAGCAGGGCGCGCGCGGCCAGGCGTCCGCCCTGGGTGTGGTCGACCGTGAAGCACTGCTCGGGGATATTGGCGAATTTGTTGTTCAGGGCCACCAGCTGGTACTGCTTGACGCCGAGCGAAGCGATGTCCTCGTCGGTGAGGGCGCTGGTCATCATGATCAGGCCGTCGCAGCCGCGCTCGATCAGGAACTCGATGCCTTCCATCGCCTGGCGGCGCGCGTCGCCCAGGCCGACGCCGAAGGCCACCACCATGTGCAGGCCGGCTGCGCGCAGCTCGGTGTCGATGATCTGCAGGATGGGGGTATAGAAGGTGCCGGTCAGGACCGGGATGTAGACGCCGATCATGCGGCTGGTGCCCGACAGCAGGGCGCGCGCGGCGTGCGAAGGGCGGAAGCCCAGTTCGTCGATCGCCTTGCGCACGCGCTCCAGCGTGGCCGGGGACACCGAGCCCTTGCCGCTGACCACGCGCGATGCGGTGCCGAGGCCCACCCCGGCGAGACGCGCTACATCCTTGATAGTCGCCACTGCTGGATTCCTGTTAGTTATTCGAACAACACCGAAGCATACTGCATCTTGATTCCCGTGGCACTCGTCACGACAGACTCCGGCCGCTGGCCGGGTCGAACAGCGATACCCGCTTCGCGTCGATCGCGAAGCGCACCCGCTGGCCGGCCTCCATGGGACGCGGCTCGTGCACCAGCGCCGACAAGGCGTGGCCCCCGCAATCGAGCCAGACCACCTGGTGGTTCCCCATCGGTTCCACCAGGGTGACCAGGGCTTCGAGCGGACCGTCGTCGCGCAGCTGCAGGTGTTCGGGACGCGCGCCCAGGGTCGCCGCGCCCGGCAGCGCGCCGCTGTCCGCCAGGGTGAGCGTGAGCGCGCCGGCGTGGAAGCATCCGTGGATGTCGACCTCGCCCTCGACGAAGTTCATCGACGGCGAACCCAGGAAGCCCGCCACGAAGCGGTTGGCGGGACGCTCGTAGACCTCGCACGGGCTGCCGATCTGCTGGATGCGGCCGCCCTGCATCACCACGATGCGGGTGGCCAGGGTCATCGCCTCGGCCTGGTCATGGGTCACGTAGATCATGGTCGAGCCCAGTGCCTGGTGCAGCATTTTCAGTTCGCGGCGCAGTTCGGTGCGCAGCTTGGCGTCCAGGTTGGACAGCGGCTCGTCGAACAGGTAGACGCCGGCCTCGCGCACCAGGGCGCGGCCGATCGCCACGCGCTGGCGCTGGCCGCCCGAGAGCTGGGACGGCTTGCGGTCCAGCAGCGCATCCAGCTGCAGCATCGCGGCGGCGCGCTGCACGCGGCGCTGGATCTCGGCCTTGGGCGCACCCGAGATGCGCAGGCCGAAGGACATGTTCTTCTCGACCGTCATGGTCGGGTACAGCGCATAGGACTGGAACACCATGCCGATCCCGCGCTCGCTCGGATCGGCGTCGCTCATGTCGCGTCCGCCGATCTCGATGGCGCCGCCGGACAGGTCGATCAGGCCGGCGATGCTGTGCAGCAGGGTGGACTTGCCGCAGCCGGAAGGCCCGAGCAGGACCAGGAACTCGCCCGGCTCCACCTGCAGGTCGAGATCGCGGATGATCTCGTTGCCGCCGCGGGTGATGCACAGTTTGCGCAGATGGACATTCGACATGGGTTCAGCCTTTCACGGCGCCGGCGGCGATGCCGCGCACGAACCAGCGTCCGGAGATGAAGTAGATCGCCAGCGGCAGCGCCGCCGTCAGGATGGTCGCCGCCATGTTCACGTTGTACAGGCGCGTGCCGGTGGTGGTGTTGATCACGTTGTTGAGCTGGACCGTCATCGGCAGGTTGTCGCGGCCGGCGAACACCAGGCCCAGGATGTAGTCGTTCCACACGCCGGTCACCTGCATGATGGCGGCCACCACGATGATGGGCAGCGACATCGGCAGCATCACTTGGGCGAAGATGCGCCAGAAGCCGCCGCCGTCGATGCGCGCGGCCTGGAACAGCTCGTGCGGCACGGAAGCGTAGTAGTTGCGGAACAGGAGGGTCATCACCGGCATGCCGAAGATGCAGTGTACCAGCACGATGGCGGGGAGCGATCCGAACAGGCCGGCCTTGGCCATCATCCACACCAGCGGATAGATCATCACCTGCACCGGGATGAAGGCGCCGGCCATCAGCACGCCGAACAGCAGCTTGGCGAAGCGCGGGCGCCAGAACGACAGGGCGTAGCCGTTGACGGCGCCGAGCAGGATCGGCAGCACGGTGCTGGGCAGGGTGATCGCGACCGAGTTCCAGAAGCCGGCGCCGACCTGGCCCCAGGCGCTGCGCCACGGGTCGAGGGTCAGCTGGACCGGCAGGGCCAGTACGCTGCCCATGCGGATCTCGTCCATGGTCTTGAACGAGGTGGTGATCATCACGTACAGCGGCAGCAGGAAGAACAGCGCGGCGCCGAACAGGAAAGCGTAGACGCCGATGCGTGCGGCGTTCAGGCGGCGGCGCTTGCGGGGCCGTGTCTGATCGAGGGAGGCGGGCAGGGCAGGCGCCATCGCGTGTACGGTGGATTGGCTCATGCGTGCCGTCTCCTCGAGCGGGCGTAGGCATAGGGCGCCAGCACGGCCAGCACCGGGATCAGCATCGTCACCGCGCCGGCCGAGGCCAGGCCGATATTCGAGCGCAGGAACAGGTGGTCCATGATGAACTTGGCCGGCACCTCGCTGGCGATGCCGGGACCGCCCTGGGTCATGGCGACCACGGCGTCGTAGAGCTTGACCACGGCGGTCGACAGCAGCAGGAACACGGTGGCGATGGTCGGGCCCAGCATCGGCAGCACGATCGACACGTACACGCGCCAGGGCGGAATGCCGTCCAGGCGCGCCGCCTTCCAGATCTCCGGATCGATGCCGCGCAGGCCGGCCAGCATCAGCGCCATCACCAGGCCCGCGGCTTGCCAGACGGTGGCGACGACGATGGTGTAGACCGCCATGTCCTGGTCGATGATCCACTCCAGGCGAAAGCCCGGGAAACCGAGCTGCCGGACCGCGCCTTCGATGCCGTTGCCGGGCGTGAGCAGCCATTGCCATACCAGGCCGGTGGCGATGAAGGACATCGCATAGGGGTAGAGGAAGACCGTGCGCAGCAGGCCTTCGCCGCGCACGTGCTGGTCGATGAACACGGCCAGCAGGAAGCCGATCAGCATGCTGGCCAGGATGAACAGCACGCCGTAGACGGCGAGGTTGTTCAGCGAGAGCAGCCAGCGCTCGTTGTCGAACAGGCGCAGGTACTGTGCCAGGCCGATCCACTTCTCGGAAGGGAAGGTGCGCGAGGCGGTGAAGGAGGTGCGCAGGGTCCACAGCGCCGCGCCCACGTAGGCGAACAGCACCGTCAGCGCCATCGGCAGCAGCGCGGCGTGCGGGATCAGCTTGGAAAGGCGGCGAGCGAGCATGGCGGTCAGTATTTGAGGGCGTTGGCGATGCTGCGCTGGACCTTGTCGACCGCGATGTTCATGTTCCAGTAGGCGGTGAGGATATCCTGCAGGGCGCCGTTCTGGTCCGGGGTCAGGTAGACCTCCGAGACGCCGAGCTGGCGCGAACGGTCCTTGATGATGGCTATGCCTTTTTGCGCGCACAGGTCGAGCGAGGACACGTCGACGTCGCTGCGCACCGGGATCGAGCCTTTCAGCTTGCTGAAGCCGACTTGCAGCTCGGGCTGGGCGACCACGCCGGCCAGCAGGTGCTGGGCTTTCAGCGCGGCCGGGTCGCTGGTCTTGGGGAACACGAACACGTCGCCCTGGATCAGATAGGGGCTGGCCGGTCCCATGCCCGCGATGCAGCCGTAGTGCCGGCCGGCGACTTGGCGGGCGTTGGTGAATTCGCCCTTGGCCCAGTCGCCCATGATCTGGAAGCCGGCCTTGCCGCTGATGACCATGGCGGTGGCGTCGTTCCAGTTGCGGCCCGGGGAATTCGGATCCACGTAGCTTTTCAGGCGCTTGAAGGTCTGCAGGATCTGGCGGAAGGCGGGCGAAATGAGCGTGGCCTGGTCGCGGTCTCGCAGCACCTTCAGGTACATCTCGCGCCCGCCCATGTTGGCCAGCACCGCCGAGAACAGGATGGTTTCCTGCCAGGACTGGCCGCCGTGGGCGAGGGGGATGATGCCCGCCGCCTTGAGCTTGTCGAGGGCGGCGAAGAATTCGGGCATGCTGCCTGGTTCCTTCGCGATGCCGGCCTTCTGGAAGGCGGCTTTCGAGTACCAGAACCAGGTCTGCATGTGGATGTTCAGCGGCACCGCGTAGTAGTGGCCCTGGACCTTGATCACCTCGATGATGGGCGCGGGCAGGATCCGGTCCCAGTCGTGGGCCTCGGCGATGCTGTCGACATTGTTGAGCATGTCCTGCTCGATCACGTCGAGGAACTGCTTGGAGGTGTTGAACTGGGCCGCGGTGGGCGGGTTGCCGCCGACGATGCGGTTGATGGTGACGGCGCGGGACTGGTCGCCGCCGGCGATCGCGGTATCGATCCAGACGCCGCCGGCATTGCGGTAGGCCTGGGCGACCTGCTTCACGGCGGCGGATTCGCCGCCCGAGGTCCACCAGTGAATGACTTCTGCCTTGGGCGCGGTGGCTTGCGCCGCCTGTGCGGATGCGAAGGCGCACAGCCAGGCGCAGGCTGCGGCCAGATTGCGTGCTGTGACCATCGTGTCTCCGTTCGTCGCCATTTTTTCGGTAAGTTGGAAACGTTACCATTGGCTTTGGACCGACTATAGCATCGGGTGAAATAGCGGTCAAACAAATATTGCAATCGAGGATTTTGGCACAGTTTTACTGTGTAAATGAGAACTCATGATGAGCGCGCCGGGGAACTGGAGGTGTCACCCGAATGGCATTGGAGGAAGCGCAAATTCCCAAGCTTTGGGATGGAACCAAGATTTTGTTCTCTCCGTCATAGCAAGTAGCTCAGCTGGCATGGCATTTCCGAAGATATCGATATGTTTTGCTTATGAAACTGTCTGTATGCATTCCATGTCGATATAACTTACATCGTTTCGCGTATAGGCAGAGACTATCCTTAATAATCAAGGTCTTATGCAATTGGCATTGTTCTTGCTGTCACAGGCATTCGCATTTTCGAGGATGTCGAGGAAGTCGCTCGTATTTGAGCCTCGGAAATAAGTGCTGAGGCCTGTCATCGGTATCAGTCTAATCAATGCGTTAACCAACAGTAGGTGGTGTTAACAAACAGACTAAATGGATGTAAAGCCAAGTTAGCTCAACAACAACTAATAAGGGATGCAAATGAAAAATTTATATGTAGCTATGCTGACTGTCGCCATCCTGTCCGGCTGTGCCAGCAGGCCGGAGAGTATTGCAGCGTCATATGTCTCGCACGAGAAATACAGTGGCAACGATTGCACACAATTGTCGACTTACCTGAGCGATGCACGTGCCGGGCTGCAGAAGGTCTCCGCCATGCAGGATTCGAAAGCCAATATGGATGCGGCAACCGTGTTCCTGGCCCTGGTTCCGGCCAGCAAATTGACCGGCGATCATGCAGGCGACGTTGCCAAGCTCAAGGGAGAGGTCGAAGCCATCGAAACAGCCCAGATCAAGAAAGGGTGCAAGGCTGCGAAAGTGGCGTGAGCCGATCCAGACGGGCGAGCCACAATCCGGCCCGAAAAAACAAAAGCCCAACCAATGGTTGGGCTTTGTCATTCATGCGAATCTGGTGCCGACTGCAGGACTCGAACCCGCCACCTGATGATTACAAATCAACTGCTCTACCTGATGAGCTAAGTCGGCTCACGATCATGTGATCGTTAGGGCAACAATTATACCCTTATTTGATGCGCGTCAGCGTCGGACGCCCGCCTTTCTTGGGCGGATCGTTGTCGTCCCCTGGTCCGGTGGTGGCCGGTTCCGGCGCAGCGGCAGGCTCGCTGCCGTTCGGCACCGCCGACAGCGAAGGCGAGGCGCTGGCCGCCTCGGCGGGCGCGGGCGCCGGTATCTCCGACGCCGTCACGTTCACTTCGAAGGCCATGCCCTGGCCATTCTCGTTCGCGTAAATCGCCAGCACGTTCTGCACCGGGATATAGAGCTCGCGCGACACGCCGTTGAAGCGCGCGCGGAAATGGATGGCGTCGTTGTCCATCTTCAGCCCCGACGTGGCGCCGTAGCTGATGTTCAGGATGATCTCGCCCTTGCGCACGTATTCCATCGGCACCGTCGTGGCGGAATCGACCTTGACCGCGAGGTAAGGCGTATAGCCGCTGTCGGTGCACCATTCATAGATGGCGCGCAACAGATAGGGTTTGGTGGAGATCTCTGCCATTGTTGTGTTATCAAAAGAATACGTATGCCTGCGCGTCCAGTGTAGCGGATTCCCCATGAGGCGTCCGACTTTCCGGCGCGTATCGGGCGAGGGACGCGGGAGGACTGCACGCAAGTGCACGCCTCCCGCTACGCCGATCAGCGGCGCATCACCTTCTCGGACGGGGTCAGCGCCTCGATGTAGGCCGGACGCGAGAAGATACGCTCGGCGTACTTCATCAGCGGGGCCGCGGTCTTCGACAGCTCGATGCCGTAGTGGTCCAGGCGCCACAGCAGCGGAGCGATGGCGACGTCCAGCATCGAGAACTCGTCGCCCAGCATGTACTTGTTCTTCAGGAACAGCGGCGCCAGGGTGGTCAGGCGGTCGCGGATCTCCGCACGGGCCTTGTCGTGGTTCTTGTCGTTGGCCTTGTTGCGCTCGCTTTCCAGCGTGTGCACGTGGACGAACAGTTCCTTTTCGAAGTTGAACAGCATCAGGCGGGCACGGGCGCGCATCAGCGGATCGGCCGGCATCAGCTGCGGGTGCGGGAAACGCTCGTCGATGTACTCGTTGATGATGTTCGATTCGTACAGGATGAGTTCGCGCTCGACCAGGATCGGCACCTGGCCGTAGGGGTTCATGGTCGAGATGTCTTCCGGCTTGTTGAACAGGTCGACGTCGCGCACCTCGAAGTCCATGCCCTTTTCGAACAGGACCAGGCGGCAGCGTTGGGAGAACGGGCACGTGGTGCCGGAGTAGAGAACCATCATGGTTTATAGTTCCTTAAGAAACAAAGGGGTGAAGCGCAAAGCGTCTCACCCCGAAAAATGATTGCCCGTATTATAGCCAACCGGGCAATGAAAGCGAATTACTTCACTTCTTTCCAGTACGATGCCTTCAAACGCCAGGCCAGGAAAGCGAAGACCGACATGAACAGCAGCACGATCACGCCCAGGCGTTTGCGCTGTTCCTGGGCCGGTTCGGCCATCCAGCCCAGGTAGGCCACCAGGTCGGCGGTCGCGGCGTCGAAGTCGCGCTTGTTCAGCTCGCCCGGCGCCACCTGCTCGAAGCCCGCGAACTTGTGGATCGTCTTGCTGTGATCATGCGGGTCTTTTTCTTCGACGAACTTGGCCGTGCGCACACCTTGGAGTTGCCACATCGCATGCGGCATCGCCACGTTCGGCACCACCATGTTGTTCCAGCCGGTCGGGCGGGTGTCGTCCCTGTAGAAGGTGCGGAGGTAGGTGTACAGGTAGTCGGCGCCCGTGCCGGCCGGCGAGGACTTGGCGCGCGCGATCACCGACAGGTCCGGCGGCACCGCGCCGAACCAGGCTTTCGCATCGTCCGGACGCATCGCCGTCGTCATCATGCCGCCCACCTTGTCCTGCGAGAACAGCAGGTTGTTCTTGATCTGCTCTTCGCTCAGGCCCAGGTCGCGCAGGCGGTTGTAGCGCATCGCCGAGGCCGAGTGGCAGTTCAGGCAGTAGTTGATAAACAGCTTGGCGCCGTTCTGCAGCGAGGCCAGGTCGTGTCGCTCAGGCGCGCGTTCCAGCGGGAAGCCGCCTTCCGCGGCGAATACCAGTCCCGGCACCAGGGCCAGGACCGCCATCATTTTCTTCGCAAATTTCATGTGATGTCCTTGTGCTCTTGATGTCGATCAGTGCGCTTCATAGGTGAGGCGGGTAGGCACCGGCTTGAAAGCGCCCATGGTGCTCCACCAGGGCATCAGCAGGAAGAACGCAAAGTAGGCCAGCGTGCAGATCTGCGAGATGAGCGTGAAGGCCGGGGTCGGCAGCTGGGTGCCGAGGTAGCCCAGGGTCACGAAGACGATCGCGAAGATCACGTACAGGGTGCTGTGCCAGCTCGGGCGGTAGCGCAGCGACTTGGCCGGCGAGTGGTCGAGCCACGGCAGGAAGGCCAGGATCACGACCGAGGAACCGAACAGCACCACGCCCCAGAACTTCGCTTCCAGCACCTGCGGGAGCATGCCGATGATCAGCACCAGGCCGATCACGGCGATGGCGATCTTGGTGCGGTAGGCCAGGCGCGACTTGAGCCAGATGAACACGACGTAGGCGGCGATCGCGGCCATCAGGACGTACATGAAGTCGGCGGTCGTGGCGCGCAGCACCGAGTAGAACGGCGTGAAGTACCAGGTCGGCGCGATGTGCGGCGGGGTCTTCATCGAGTCGGCCGGCAGGAAGTTGTTGTATTCCAGGAAGTAGCCGCCCATTTCAGGCGCGAAGAACACCACGGCCGAGAACAGCAGCAGGAATACCGACACGCCGTAGATGTCCTTGACGGTGTAGTAGGGGTGCGACGGGATCGCGTCCACCGGATGGCCGTCCGGGCCCAGGTTTTCCTTCACTTCGATACCGTCCGGGTTGTTCGAGCCGACTTCGTGCAGCGCGATCAGGTGGGCGGCCACCAGGCCCAGCAGCACCAGCGGCAGGGCGATGACGTGGAAGGCGAAGAAGCGGTTCAGGGTCGCATCCGAGACCACGTAGTCGCCGCGGATCCACAGCGACAGGTCCGGGCCGATGACCGGGATCGCACCGAACAGGTTGACGATCACCTGGGCGCCCCAGTACGACATCTGACCCCATGGGAGCAGGTAGCCGAAGAAGGCTTCCGCCATCAGGCACAGGAAGATCGCGAAGCCGAACAGCCAGATCAGTTCGCGCGGCTTGCGGTAGGAACCGTACATCAGGGCGCGCGCCATGTGCAGGTAGACCACGATGAAGAAGGCCGAGGCGCCGGTCGAGTGCATGTAGCGCACCAGCCAGCCCCAAGGGACTTCACGCATGATGTATTCGACCGAGCCGAACGCCAGGTTGGCGTCGGGCTTGTAGTGCATGGTCAGGAAGATGCCGGTGACGATCTGCAGCACCAGCACCAGCATGGCCAGCGAGCCGAACAGATACCAGGTATTGAAATTCTTGGGGGCGTAGTACTTGCCCCACTGGTCGTTCCACAGCTTCGACAGCGGGAAGCGGTCGTCCACCCAGGCCAGCGCCTTGTGACCGGCCGGTGCGTTTGCGGGAAGCTTTGTCTCCTTGAATGCCATTTTTATGCCTCGCCTTTCTCGTCTTTGCCGATGATCAGCTTGTTATCGGAGAGGTACATGTACGGCGGCACGTCCATGTTGGTCGGCGCCGGCTTGTTCTGGAACACGCGTGCCGACAGGTCGAAGGTCGAACCGTGGCAGGGGCAGAGGAAGCCGCCAGGCCAGTCGTCCGGCAGGTTCGGCTGCGGGCCGGAGGCCAGGCGCGACGAGGGCGAGCAGCCCAGGTGCGAGCAGATGCCCACGGTCACCAGCACTTCCTTGTGCTCGGCGCGCGAGCGGTGGGAATTCTTGGCGTATTCCGGCATCGGCAGCTGGAACACTTTGTCGGAGGCCGGATCGGCGAGCTCGCCTTCGACCTTGGTCAGGGTGGCCATCATTTCCGGAGTGCGGCGCAGGATCCAGACCGGCTTGCCGCGCCATTCGACCACCTTCATTTCACCCGGCTTGACGTCGGAAATATCGACTTCGACCGGCGCACCCGCCGCTTTCGCGCGTTCGGATGGCTGGAAGGTGCTCACCAGGGCTCCCGCCGTGGATACACCAACTACGCCGCCAGCCGCACATGTGGCGACCAGCAAACCTCGGCGGCCTGAATCGACCTGCTTCTCATTACTCATACCAACCCCACTCCGTGAAAATACGAAACTAAAGAATCAATAAAGAGCTTCCAGCAACACAAAATTATATGTGAATGGCAATACCGATTGGAAAAAAATTATCAACGGTACACAGTTTCACGAAACGCCCGTGCCAGCCGCACTATGACAACGGGGCATGACATCCGTTCGTCAAATGCATGCGGTATGATGGAAACGCTTGTCCCAACAACAATAAGGAGCCTCCAATGTCGATGCTGAAAGAGTTCAAGACGTTTGCAATGCGCGGTAATGTGGTCGACCTGGCCGTCGGTGTGATCATCGGCGCGGCCTTCAGCAAGATCGTCGATTCGCTGGTGCAGGACATCATCATGCCACCGATCAGCAAGCTGTTCGGCGGCCTCGATTTCGCCAGTTACTACCTTCCGCTCAATGGACAAGCCTATAACTTACCACTGGCCGAGGCCAAGAAGGCAGGTGCAGTGTTGGCTTATGGTAACTTCCTGACTATATTGCTCAACTTTATCATCCTGGCCTTCGTCATCTTCCAGATGATCAAGATGATCAACCGCCTGCGCGGCCCGGTCACGCCGGAAGCGGCGGCAGTCGCGGAAGAAGTCGTGCTGCTGCGCGAGATCCGCGATTCCCTGAAGCGCTAGCGAGCATGAAAGACGGCGACTTCCCGGTAGTAGAGCAACCCGGCGCCCTGAAGCGCCTGTGGATGCTGTTCGCCCAGGCGGTCACCGTCGCGCTCGCTGTCTATGTCGTCGTGGCCGCCCTCAAGCCCGAATGGCTGGAGGGCAAGCCCGAGCAGGTCAGCGTCGGCAGTCCCGGAAACTCTGTGCCCATGCTGCAGGCGCCGCCGCGCGCGCCGGGCGGCAGCTACCGCGACGCCGCGGCCCGGGCCATGCCCACCGTGGTCAATATCTTCACCAGCAAGGCCACGCGCCAGACCCATCCGCTGCTGAAGGATCCCTTCTTCCGCCGCTTCTTCGGCGACCGCATGCCGCCCGAAGAGCAGCTGGCCAGCCTCGGCTCGGGGGTGATCGTCAGCGCCGACGGCACCATCCTGACCAATAACCACGTGGTGGAAGGCGCCGACGCCATCGAAGTGGGCCTGGCGGACGGCCGCAAGGTGGCCGCGCGCATCGTCGGCCTGGATCCGGAAACCGACCTGGCCGTGATCCGCATCGCCGCGCGCGACCTGCCGGTGATGGTGCTGGGCGACCCCGAGCAGGCGCGCGTGGGCGATGTGGTGCTGGCGATCGGCAACCCGTTCGGGGTAGGCCAGACCGTCACCTTGGGCATCATTTCGGCGCTGGGGCGCAACAACCTGCACATCAACCACTTCGAGAACTTCATCCAGACCGACGCCGCGATCAACTTCGGCAACTCGGGCGGGGCCCTGGTCGACACCAATGGCCACCTGCTGGGCATCAATTCCGCGATCTATTCGCAGACCGGCGGCTCGGTCGGCATCGGCTTCGCCATTCCCGTCTCCACCGCCAAGACCGTGCTCGATTCCATCGTCAAGCATGGCCAGGTGGTGCGCGGCTGGATCGGCATCGAGTCGCAGGACATCACGCCCGAGCTGGCCGACAGCTTCGGCCTGGCGCGCTCGAGCGGCGCGATCATCGCCGGCGTGGTGCGCGGCGGGCCGGCCGACCGCGCCGGCATCCGCCCGGGCGACATCCTGGTGGCGGTGGGCGGCAAGAAGGTGGGATCGACCAACGACATGCTCAACCTGATCGCCCAGCTCGAGCCCGGCAGCAAGGCCCAGATGACCATCCTGCGCAAGAGCCGCGAGGCCACGCTCGGCGTGACGGTGGGCCGCCGCCCGCGCCAGATTCCCTAAATCCCTTTCCTTTTGTTGGACCCTCCATGCATCTGCGTGACCTGACGCAATACCTGAACGAACTCAGCGAAAACAACAACCGCCCCTGGTTCCTGTGGAACAAGCCGCGCTATGACATCCTGCGCACCGAATTCGTCGAGATGGTGGCCGAACTGATCCGTGAGATGGCGAAGTTCGACAAGGCGATCGCCGCCTGCGATCCGAAGAAGGCGGTGTTCCGCTTCCAGCGCGATACCCGCTTCGCCAAGGACAAGACGCCGTATAAAACCCATTTCGCGGCCGGGATCGCGCCCAACAACAAGCGCAAGCCGAGCGATGGCGCCGGCCCGACCTATTACTTCCACATCGAGCGCAACGGCAAGCTGCTGTTCGGCGCGGGCGAATACATCCCGCCGGCGGCGCGCCTGAAGGCGATCCGCGAGCACGTGGTCAACGATGCGCCGGGTTTCGCCAAAATGTTGAAGAATAAGCATCTCCGCGCCACCTATGGCGACTTGCGCCATGACGAGGGCAAGCTGCAGCGGCCGCCGAAGGGTTTCGATCCGGATCACCCGCTGATCGACTACCTCAAGCTCAAGAGCTTCTTCGTGTGGATCGAGGTGGACCTTGCCCTGAACGAACCGGACAAGCTGGTGCCGCAGCTGGCAAGCGGATTCAAGGATGCCTTCGCGCTGGTGACCTGGCTGCGCGGAGTGCCGGAGTACGTCGAAGAGTAATCTGGAAGGAGGGCGACATGGCCTTGCAACACGCAGTATCGGGGGAACGCATCGTATTGCAGCGCGGAGACGACGACATCGCCCATTTCACGTCCGTGGCCCTGGTCAAGACCGAGCACATGGAACTGATGCGCCTGGTGGTGCCGAAGGAGCGGCCGATTCCCGAGCACCGCGTGGAAGGAGAGGTGACCATCCTGTGCCTGGAAGGCGAGATGGCGATCGATGCGCATGGACGCACGACGACCCTCAAGCCGAACGAGATGGTGTACCTGGCGGGAGGGGAGCCGCATACCATCCGCGCGCTGAAGGATGCGGTGGCGCTCATGACCATCCTGATGGGGCCGGTAAGGACGGGTGGGCCGACCAATGATCCGCGGGGAGCGGCGAGCTGAAACCTTGGTGGTGCGCTGAGAAACTTGGGTTCCGGCCTGCGCCGGAACGACGTTCTTAGGCTACTTGCCGCAATAAGCAGCACCACTGCTCTCAGCACGTCGTTCCGGCGAAGGCCGGAACCCAAGTTTGCATGAGCAGCCACGAACTCCGAATCAGGCCAGCTCGACCCTCGGATCCCTCGCCAGCAAGCGTTGCGCCATCTCGGTCGCCGCGACGCCATCGAACAGCACCCCCGCCACCGCCTCGGTAATCGGCATCTCCACCCCCATCCTGCGCGCCAGTTCGCGCACAGCCTTCGCACACGGCACGCCTTCCGCCACATGCCCCAGCTCGGCCACGATGGTGTCGAGCGCCTTGCCCTGCGCCAGCGCCAGGCCCACGCGCCGGTTGCGCGACAGGTCGCCGGTGCAGGTCAGGATCAGGTCGCCCATGCCGGTGAGCCCCATGAAGGTCCCCGGCTGCGCCCCCAGCGCCAGGCCCAGGCGGGTGATCTCCGCCAGCCCGCGGGTGATCAGCGCCGCGCGCGCGTTCAGCCCCATGCCCAGCCCGTCGGCCGTGCCGGTGGCGATCGCCATCACGTTCTTGACCGCGCCGCCCACCTCGACGCCGACCAGGTCGTCGCAGGCATAGACGCGCAGGTTACCGCCGTGCACTGCCGCCACCACGCGCTCGCGCAGCTCGGCCGACTCCGAGGCCACCGACAGCGCGCACGGCAGCCCGCGCGCCACTTCCTGGGCGAACGAGGGCCCCGACAGCGCCGCGCCCGGCACAGCATCGCCCAGCACCTCGGCCATCACCTGGTGCGGCAGCAGGCCGGTATTGGCCTCGAAACCCTTGCACAGCCAGACCACGTTCGGAATCTTGCGGCCGCGCAGCTGCTCCAGCAGCGGGCGCAGGCCGGCCACTGGGCAGGCCGCGATCAAGAGCGGCGCTTCCTCGGGGCGGGCGTCCATGACATGCGCCAGGGCCGCCTCGAAGTCGCTGCCCACGCGCAGGGAGGCCGGCAGCGGATGGCCCGGCAGGTAGGCCAGGTTCTCGCGCGCCGCTTCGGTCTCGCTCATCTGCTGCGGGTTGCGGCCCCACAGCAGCACGTCGTGGCGGGCGGCGAGGGCGATCGCGACCGCGGTGCCCCAGGCGCCGGCGCCGAGGATGGTGATCTTGGAGGGTTGTTTGTCGTGTTGCATGGGATAGGTAGGAATCACAGGCCCCAGATGTCGGAAGCCTTGATGTAGCCGGTCAGGCCGTCGCGGTGGCGCACGCGCACCCAGGTGACGGCGTTCGGATCGACCAGTTCGAGCAGCACACCCTTGTCCGCGGTCATCAGGACCGGGGAGGTGTCGCTGGGCTCGCTGAAAACTTTTGCGCCGGGCACGCGCACCAGCACGTTGCGGCGCGCGGACAAGGCCTTGGCCTGGGTCCAGGCCACGTCGCCGTTCATGTCGCGCACCTTGACCCACTCGCCATAGCTGAGCATGACCTGCACCGGCATGCCGGCGGGCGCCACGTACAGCTTGTTGCCCTTGGCGGAAGGGGTGTCGTACAGGATGGCCATGGGCTGGCCGACGGTCTTGAAATCGAAGGCGAACGCGCTCGAGGCTGCCATGAGGAGCATGCCTGCAAGAAGTCGGGAAAGGATCATGACGGGCCTGGACGAAACCAACGCCGTGAGGCAGGAACAGGCGCCGCCCAAGCGGCGCCCGCGGGAGAACAGCTTATTGTGCCGGTGCGGCGGCAGCCTGGGCCATGGCGGCCTGGCGCTGCTGGTAGAAGGCTTCGAAGTTGATCTCGGCCAGGTGGACCGGCGGGAAGCCGGCGCGGCTGATCACGTCGGCGATGTTGGCGCGCAGGTACGGGTAGATGATGTTCGGGCAGCCGATGCCCAGCAGCGGATCCATCTGCTCGGCCGGGATGTTGCGGGCTTCGAAGATGCCAGCCTGCTTGCCTTCGACCAGGAAGGCGACCTTGTCCTTGACCTTGGCGGTGACGGTGATGGTCACGGTCGATTCGTAGATGCCTTCGGCGATGCTTTCCGCGCCGACGTCCAGCGAGACTTCGATGCTCGGCGCTTCCTGTTCCAGGAAGATCGACGGCGAATTCGGTTGCTCCAGCGACATGTCTTTCAGGTAGACGCGTTGGATTTGGAATACTGGTTGCAGGTTTTCGTCAGACATGGAACGCTTTCTTTAAATTGTGGAGAACGGCTGTCCGTTCAGGGTGCATTGGTCAAACGCGATCACAATTGTATCAAAATCAATTTGGATGCAATAGCGCTTTGCCGGGCCGTTGTAAACCTGTCATGCACCCGCCGTTTGGACGGCGCAGAGCCGTCCAAACCAGGCTTATTCGCCTTTCAGCAGCGGATCCAGGCGGCCGGCCTGGTCGAGCGCGTACAGGTCGTCGAAGCCGCCCACATGGGTTTCGCCCACGTAGATCTGCGGCACGGTGCGGCGGCCCGTGCGCTGCATCATGATCTGGCGCTGCTCCGGATCGAGGTCGACGCGGATGCGTTCGATGTCGGTCACGCCCTTGGCTTCGAGCAGGCGCTCGGCGCGGACGCAATAGGGGCAGGCGGCGGTGTGGTAGAGGACGACGTGTGCGGTCATGATGCTTCCTTCCTGAAAGGTTTATTTGGTCAGCGGCAAGCCGGCTGCGGTCCACGCCGCCAGGCCGCCCTCGAGCGCGTGCGCGTCCTCGAAGCCGGCCGCCTGCAGCTGGCGCGCCGCCTTGTCGGCACGGGCGCCGTTCTGGTCCACGATGACGACGGTGCGGCCCTTGGACTTGTCCAGCTCGCCGAGTCGATTGGCCAAGTCTGCCAGCGGAACATGTTTCGCGTCGCGCACGTGGCCGGCCGCGAATTCGTCGGCGCTGCGCACGTCCAGCACGAGGGTCTTGCCGCGGTTAATCATCTGCGTGGCCTGCAGCGGCGACACGCGTTTGCCGCGCGGCGCCAGGGCCGGCCAGAGCAGGGCGCCGCCCGAAATCACGGCGATTGCTACGACGAAGATATTATCGAGAATGAATTTCACAAGGCATCCAATGGTTGAACTGAATCGGGGCATTATAAAATAGAAGCCGAACCAGCCATCCAACCACTCTTTTTTTGAAGATCAGCTTATGTACAAAATCGTATTCATGCGCCATGGCGAATCCACCTGGAACCTGGAAAACCGCTTCACCGGCTGGACCGACGTCGACCTGACCGAGAAAGGTGTTGCCGAGGCGAAAGCCGCCGGCCGCGTCCTCAAGGAAGCCGGTTTCAGCTTCGATGTCGCCTACACCTCGGTGCTCAAGCGCGCCATCCGCACCCTGTGGCTGGCCCTGGACGAGATGGACATGATGTACCTGCCGATCAAGAACGACTGGCGCCTGAACGAACGCCACTATGGCGCCCTGCAGGGCCTGGACAAGGCCGAGACCGCCGCCAAGTTCGGCGACGAGCAGGTGCTGGTCTGGCGCCGCAGCTACGACACCCCGCCGCCGGCCCTGGAAGCGGGCGACGAGCGCACCTCCTTCGGCGACCCGCGCTACGCCGGCCTGGACAAGGCCCAGATCCCGCTGACCGAATGCCTGAAGGACACCGTGGCGCGCGTGATGCCGGCCTGGGACGAGGAAATCGCCCCGCAGATCCGCGCCGGGAAGAACATCCTGATCTCGGCCCACGGCAACAGCCTGCGCGCCATCATCAAGATGCTGGACAACATCAGCGACACCGACATCGTCGGCCTGAACATCCCGAACGGCCAGCCGCTGGTGTATGAGCTGGACGCCGACCTGAAGCCGATCAAGCACTACTACCTGGGCGACCAGGAAGCGATCGCCGCCGCCATGGCGGCCGTGGCCAACCAAGGGAAGGCGAAGTAAGGTCTTGCGTTTGCCAATCACGAAGTTCCTCGGGAGCGCGCTGCTGTGCGCGCTCCTGGGTATCGCTCTGTCTCCCGACGCCCTGGCCCAGCGCCAGACCGAACGCAGCCGCCAGAAGGCGGCCGCGGAAAAGCAGCGCGCCGGCATCAAGCAGAAGCTCGAGGCGATCAAGCGCGAGATCAGCCGTACCGAGGACGCCAGGGAAGACGCCGCCGACACCCTGGCGGAATCGGAAGACGCGATCTCGGACGCCAACCGCGCCCTGCGCGACCTGGCGACGGAACAGGTCGAGACCAATACGCGCCTGGAAGACATCGCGGCCGAGCAGGAACGTCTCGCCCGAACAATTGTTGTTCAGAAGAAGCAATTGTCCAGGCTGCTGCGCGAGCACTACGTGGCTGGCAACGAAGACCGGATCAAGCTGCTGCTGTCCGGCGACAATCCGAACCGCATCGCACGCGACCTGCAGCTGATGGGCTATGTATCCCAGGCCCAGGCGCGCCTGCTGGGCTCGCTGCGCGCGAACCTGGCCCAGGTCGAGGCCAACCTCGACAAGGTCGAGAACGCCAAGCAGGAGCTGGAAGAAATCGCGCAAGAGCAGCGCGACCAGAAGGAACGGCTGGAAAAGGAAAAGGCGCGCCGCGCCGCGCTGCTGCAGAATCTGTCGAGCCGCCTGGCCGACCAGCGCAAGCAGGCCGACCGCCTGGAGCGCGACGAACAGCGCATGAGCGGCCTGGTCGACCGCCTGAGCCGCCTGATCCGCGAGCAGGCCGAGGCCGAGCAGCGCCGCCAGGCCGCGCTCGCCGCCGCCAGGGCGAAAGCCGAAGCCGAGGAAAAGGCGCGGGCCCTGGCGCGCGCCAAGTCCGCGGCCGAGAAGGCCGAACGCGAACGGCTCGCACGCGAAGAGGCGAAGAACGGCGCCAAACCGGCCACGAAACCGGAACCCGAACCGCCGAAAGTGGCCGAGCAGCCCAAGCCGGCGGACACCAGGCCGTCCACCCCGCCGCCGCCCGAAGTGAGCCTGGCGCCCGCGGCCCCGGCCGGCGCCTTCGCCTCGCTGCGCGGACGCCTGGGCGCGCCGGTGAGCGGCAGCGTGGCGGCGCGCTTCGGCTCGCGCCGCGGCGAAGGACCGACCTGGAAGGGCATGTTCATCAGGGCCGCCGAAGGCGCCGAGGTGCGCGCCGTGGCCCAGGGCCGGGTCGTGTATTCCGACTGGATGCGCGGCTTCGGCAACCTGATCATCATCGACCACGGCGGCGAGTACCTGTCGATCTACGGAAACAACCAATCCCTCCTGAAACGCGCCGGCGACATGGTGCGTCCTGGCGAGGCCATCGCGAGCGCGGGCAATACCGGCGGTAACGAGGAATCGGGGCTATACTTTGAGCTCAGGCATCGCGGCAAGGCCTTCGATCCGGCAAGCTGGGTCAAATTCTAGGGGCAAACATGGGCAAGAGAGCTAAGAATTTCGGGCTGATCGGACTGGGCATGGTGGCCGGCGTGGCCGCTTCCTTCCAGTTCTCGGCCTATGCGCAAAAGAACGGCGCGCCGCTGCCGCTCGACGAGCTGCGCCAACTGGCCGACGTCTACGGCCTGATCAAGACCGACTACGTCGAGCCGGTCGAGGACAAGAAGCTGCTGTCCGAAGCCATCGGCGGCATGGTCGCCTCGCTCGACCCGCACTCGGTCTACCTCGACCAGAAATCCTTCCGCGAGATGCGCGAAAGCGTGCAGGGCAAGTTCGTCGGGGTCGGCGTCGAGATCGCCAGCGAGGACGGCTACATCAAGATCGTGTCCCCGATCGAGGACACCCCGGCGCACAAGGCCGGCATCAAGGCGGGCGACCTGATCACCCGCATCGACAACGTCCCGGTGCGCAACATGAACGTCGACGAGGCGATCAAGCGCATGCGCGGCAAGGTCGGCAGCAAGGTCACGCTCACCATCGCCCGCCCCGGCGAGGACCAGCCCTGGGTGGTGCCGGTCGCCCGCGAACAGATCAATGTCCAGAGCGTCAAGGCCAAGCTGGTCGAGCCCGGCTACGCCTGGGTGCGCGTGAGCCAGTTCCAGGAAAACACGCTGGAAGAACTGGCCAAGAAGACCAAGGCCTTGTACGCCGAGAATCCGGAGATCAAGGGCCTGGTGCTGGACCTGCGCAACGACCCGGGCGGCCTGCTGCCGGGCGCGATCGGCGTGTCGGCGGCCTTCCTGCCCAAGCCGGACCAGGTGATCGTCTCGACCAAGGGCCAGCTGCCCGATTCCAACACGGCCTATTACGGCCGGCGCGAATTCTATGCCCAGCGCGGCGATCCGCTGGCCGGCCTGCCGGCCGGGCTCAAGACGGTGCCGATGGTAGTGCTGGTGAACGGCGGCTCGGCCTCGGCCTCCGAGATCGTGGCCGGCGCCCTGCAGGACTACAAGCGCGCCATCGTGCTGGGCAGCCAGACCTTCGGCAAGGGCTCGGTGCAGACCCTGCGCCAGCTGTCGGCCGACACCGCGATCAAGCTGACCACGGCGCGCTACTACACGCCCAAGGGCCGTCCGATCCAGGCGACCGGCATCGTGCCCGACCTGCGCGTGCACGAGACCGCCGAGGGCGACATGCTGAACGCCTTGCGGGTGCGCGAGGCGGACCTGCAGCGCCACCTGGCGGCCGAGAACGAGAAGAAGGAAAAGGGCGCCGCCGCCAAGACCGCCGCGAACGACAGCCTGGAACAGCAGAAGCGTGCGCTGGCCCTGCTGAAGGACCGCAAGCCGCTCGAGTTCGGCAGCAAGGACGATTTCCAGCTGGCGCAGGCGATCAACCACTTCAAGGGCTTGCCGGTGCAGCTGGCCAAGACCGAGGACAACCGCGGCAAGCCGGCGCCGCAGCCGCTGCCGGGGGCGGAGCACAAGCCGCCGGAGATCAAGGCGCCGCCTAAAAAATAACAGCGCTGCGCGAAGGTAAGGAAACTTGGGTCCCCGCCTGCGCGGGGACGACGTGCATGGAGCAGTGGTGATGTTTGACCCTACCACTACCCTTGAGACCGTCGTCCCCGCGAAGGCGGGGACCCAAGTTCATGAGGCACCCATAACCCCATCAGCACCATGAACGACACCCAACTCCTGCGCTACTCCCGCCACATCCTGCTCGACGAGATCGGCATCGAAGGCCAGGAAAAGCTCCTGAACGCGCACGCGGTGCTCATCGGCGCCGGCGGCCTGGGTTCCCCCGCGGCGCTCTACCTGGCGTCCGGCGGCGTCGGCCGCATCACCCTGGTCGACGACGACGAGGTCGACCTGACCAACCTGCAGCGCCAGGTCATGCACACCACCGCCCGCATCGGCCAGCCCAAGGCCGAGTCCGGCCGTGAAGCCCTGCTCGCCATCAACCCGGACATCGAGGTCGTGGCCCTGCGCGAGCGCGCCGGTCCCGAGCGCCTGCGGGAACTTGCTGGCTCCGCCACGGTCGTACTGGACTGCAGCGACAACTTCGCCACCCGCCACGCCGTCAACCGCGCCTGCGTGGCGGCCGGCGTGCCGCTGGTGTCCGGCGCCGTGATCCGCTTCGACGGCCAGCTGTCCGTGTTCGACCCGCGCCGCCCGGGCGCCCCTTGCTACGCCTGCCTGTTCCCCGAAGGCAGCCAGTACGAGGACGTGGCCTGCAGCACCATGGGCGTGTTCGCGCCCCTGGTTGGGGTGATCGGCGCCATGCAGGCGGCCGAGGCCATGAAGCTGGTGGCCGGTATCGGCCAGCCGCTGGCCGGGCGCCTTCTCCTGCTCGACGGCCGGGCCATGGAATGGACCAGCATCGGCATCGCGCGTGATCCGAATTGCCCAGTCTGTTCGACTCATGCCTGAGCGCACGATTTAACGATACAGTGCCGGCGAAGCTGCCTTACAATTGCAGCCCTGAGTTGCTATTCTGGGAACAGTAAGCCCGATCTAAGCAAGCGTGTCATCGTTCGGGCTTATACTGGTCTGCTTCCAACGATTCATAGTAGAAGAACATTTATGCACATTGACATGCAACGCAAGCAGCACCGCGGTCTCCAACGCGGCTTCACCCTGGTCGAGATCATGGTCGTGGTGGTCATCATCGGCATCCTCGGCGCCCTGGTCGTGCCCAAGCTGCTGGGCCGCACCGGCGAGTCGCGCGTGACCGCCGCCAAGGTCGATATCGCCACCATGATGCAGGCGCTCAAGCTCTACAAGCTGGACAACCAGCGCTACCCGACCACCGAGCAAGGCCTGAACGCCCTGATCGCCAAGCCGACCGCCGGTCCGGCCGCCAACGGCTGGAAGGCTGGCGGCTATATCGAGAAGCTGCCGAAGGACCCGTGGGGTAATTCCTACCAGTATCTGTCGCCGGGCATCCATGGCGAGATCGATGTGTTCTCGCTGGGCGCGGACGGCCAGCCGGGCGGCACCGGCGAGGATGCCGACGTCGGTTCCTGGGAGTAAATTTCTTGATGCCGGCCCTGCGACCGCCACAGGCCACGCGCGCGCCGGCTCGAGGCTTCACCCTGGTGGAGCTGCTGGTGGTGCTGGTCATCATCGGTATCACGCTGGGCCTGGCTTCGCTGAACGCCATCCCGAGTCCGCGCCAGGACTTGCAGCAGGAAGCCCAGCGCCTGGCGCTGCTGCTGCAGCTGGCGCGCGACGAAGCCATCGTGCGCAACCGCCTGGTGGCCTTCGAGGCCAATGGCGAGCGCTACCGCTTCATGGTGCGCAACGACACCGGCTGGGAGCCCGTCACCCGCGACGACCTGCTGCGCGAACGCACGTTCAAGAACGCACCCCTGCAGCTGGTGCTGGAGCCGGCCGGCGCCAGCGGCGGCGGCGACCTGCTGCGCATCACCTTCGGGCGCGAACCGGTCGACAAACCCTTCCTGCTGACCATGGCCACGGGCGGCAACACGGTCGCGATCCGTGCCGACGGCGTCGGCCACTTCACGGTCGAATGAGCATGCGGCGACCTTCATCACGCGGATTCACCCTGCTCGAAGTGCTGGTGGCGCTGGTCATCGTCGGCACCGCGCTGTCGGCCGGCCTGCGCGCCGTCGGCAGCCTGACCGCCAACAGCGCCGGCCTGCGCGCCTCGATGATGGCCACCTGGTCGGCCGAGAACCGGCTGGTGCAGATCCGCCTGGGCCGCGAATTTCCCGAAATCGGACGGCGCAGCTTCCCCTGCCCGCAGGGCGACCTGAACCTCATTTGCGAAGAAGAAGTGTTCACCAGCCCGAACCCGCTCTTGCGCCGCATCGAAGTCTCGGTGTTCGACGTCGACAACCCGGGCCGCCGGATTGTCAAACTGGTCCAACTGGTCCTGAGGCCTTCCCCGGTATGACGATTTCCAAGCGCCGCGCAGGCTTTACCCTGGTCGAATTGCTGGTGGCGATCTCGATCCTGGCCATCGTGGCCGTGCTCGGCTGGCGCGGCCTGGACGGCATCGTGCGCGGGCGCATCGTCCTGACCGAGCAGATGGAAACCACGCGCGGCATGCAGCTGGCCTTCGCCCAGATGCAGAGCGACTGCGCGCACCTGGCCGGCGGCGACGTGCTGGGCCGCCGTCCCTACCTGCAATGGGATGCCGACCGCCTGACCCTGGTGCGCAAGGTGTACGTCGAGAACGAGCCTTCGCGCCTGCAGGTCGTGTCCTACCGCGTCGCCGGCGGCCAGCTGCTGCGGCGCGAATCGCCCGGCACGCGCGACCTGGCCCAGCTGGAACAATTGTGGCAATCGATCTCCTCGGATGCGCCGGCCCAGAACTCGCCGCCGGTGGCGCTGCAGAACGGCGTGCTCGGCATGCAGATCCAGGCCTGGCAGAACAATGCGTGGCGCAACGAACCGGCCCAGGTGGTCGGCAACCCGCAGCAGCAACAGCAGCCGCCGCTGGTGCAGGCGCCGACCGGCGCCAGCAACGAGCCGACCGGCGTGCAGGTCGCGCTCAACGTGCGCAACCTGGCCGCGCCAATGATCAAATCCTTCCTGCTGGGAGGCACCTGATGCGCCGGCCCGGCATGCAACGCCAGCGCGGGGTGGCGGTCGTGACCGCGCTGCTCCTGACCACCCTGGCCATCTCCATCGTCGCCAGCCTGTTCTGGCAGCAGCAGGTCCAGGTGCGCTCGATGGAAAACCAGCGCCTGCAATTGCAGACCCAGTGGATCCTGCGCGGCGCCCTCGACTGGTCCAGCGTCGTGCTGCGCCAGAGTAACTATACGGGCGACTACACCTCGCTCGACCAGATCTGGGCCACGCCGCTGGCCGAGACCCGGCTCGACCAGTTCATCGAACGCGAACGCATCGAGGGGGAGAATTTCGAAGCTTCCCTGTCAGGTAACATCATTGACGCCACGTCGCGTTACAATCTTACCAACCTGGCCAGGGACGGCATGGTCGTCCCCGAGCAGCAGTTCATCTTCAACCGCCTGCTGACCAACCTGCGCATCGACGGCAGGCTGGCCGAGCGCGCGGCGAAGATGGTGGCGGCGGGGCAGCCGCCGCCCTTCGTGCCCGAGGGCGAGGGGGGGCAGCAGACCGGGACGCCGCCGGTGCGGCAGCGCTCGAGTGAGATCGCCGGCACGCCGATGCCGCTGCTGCGGGTGGATGACCTGATGAGCCTGCAGGGTTTCACGCCGGAAGTGATGCAGAAGCTGCGGCCTTTCGTGATCGTCCTGCCGGAGCCGACGCCGGTGAACGTGAATACCGCGCCGCCCGAGGTCCTGGCGGCGGTGTTGCCCGAGTATTCGCTGTCGGAAGCGAACGTGCTGGTCGAGCGCAGGAAACGCACGCCCTGGCGCGACATCGAGCAGTTCAAGAGCGAATTGAAAACGACGAACGGGCTGCTCGAGGGCGCGATCGACAAGCAGAGCAAGTATTTCCTGGTACAGAGCCGGATCCGGCTCGACCGGGCGGCATTGAACGCCGAGTCCCTGATCAGCCGTTCGGGGATCATCGGCGGCGGCACCAAGGTGGTCTGGACCCGCCAGAACTAGAAGAAAGAAAGCGAGACAGTTTGACTACTCTTTATATCCGGCATCCGGCCCGGGCGGAAGGCGAGGGCGCGCTGTGCCGCTTCGCCCTCGTCGCCGAGGGCGGCGCCATCGAACAGCAGGGCGAGGGCCCGCTGCGCAACCTGGGCGATGTGGTCGCCGCCAGCCGCCGCGTGGTGCTGGTGCTGGCCGGCGCCGACGTCACCCTGCTGCCGGTCCAGGCGCCGCCTTTGAGCGGCGCGCGCCTGCGCGCCGCGCTGCCCGCCCTGGTCGAAGAACATATCCTGGGCGACCCGCTCGACTGCGTGCTGGTCGCCGCCCCCCAGCTGGCCGACGGCCGCCGCCCGGTGGCGGTGGTGCAGCGCGACTGGCTCGAGCCGCTGGTCAAGATCCTGCTGGTGCAAGGCGCGCGTGCCGTGTCGGCGCTGCCGGCCCAGCTGTGCCTGCCATTGCAGCCGGGCAGCGTCAGCGCCGCCATCGGCAACGGCGAACTGGTGCTGCGCCAGAGCCAGTACGAAGGCCTGGGCCTGGCCATGGACGGCAACCCGCAGGCGATCCTGCAGACCGCACGCGCCCTCTCGGGCGACGCGCCGCTGGTGCTCTACGTGCCGCATGAGCAGCTGGGCGAATACCAGGTGCTGCTGGCCGAAGCCGGCCCCGGCATCAGCCTGGAAAGCGATGCCTGGGCGCACTGGATTGCCGGCGCCAGGAGCGCCACGATGGACCTGGTGCCCGGCCTCGGCGCGGCCGGCGTGGCCCAGCGCGACTGGAGCCGCTGGCGCTGGCCGATCCGGCTGGCCCTGCTGGCCATCCTGGTCAACATCATCGGCCTGAACATCGAATGGCTGCGCCTCAAGCGCGAAGCCGACAGCGTGCGCGCCCAGATCACCCAGACCTTCCGCTCGGTCTATCCGAACACCCCGGCGATCGACCCGGTGGCCCAGATGCGCCAGAACATCGCGCGCGCCAAGGCCGGCAGCGGCCAGATCGCTTCCGACGAATTCCAGTGGCTGGCCGGCGCCGTGGGCGAAGCCATGCGCGGCCTCGGGCGCCAGCCCGGCATCGCATCGATGGAGTTCCGCGAACGCGCGCTGACCGTTCGCGTCAAGCCGGACACCATCGACCCGTCCGTCACTGCCCAGATGAGAACGGCGCTGTCGGCCCGTAACTTGAGCCTGGAGGAAAGTGCTCCGGCTACCTGGATCATCCGCAGCACGGGAGCCACACCATGACCATCGCCGCCCAGATCCTTGCATTGCGCGAGCGCGCGCTGGCCTACTGGCTCGCCCGTACCGACCAGGAGCGCAAGTTCCTCGCCGTAGGGGCGGGCGTGGCCGTGCTGGCCCTGGTCTACCTGCTGTTCATCGACCCGGCCCTGAGCGGGCGCGAGCAGCTGCGCCGTTCGCTGCCCGAGCTGCGCCAGCAGGCCGCCCAGATGCAGACCCTGGCCGCCGAGGCCCAGGCCCTGAACGCCCAGCCGGCGCCGGCCGTGACGCCGATGACGCGCGAAGGCCTGAGCTCGAGCCTGGCCACGCGCGGCCTGACCGCCGCCTCGCTCACCCTGACAGGCGAATTCGCCAAGGTCCAGTTCGACGGCGTGTCCTTCGCCAACCTGGTGGCCTGGATGGACGCCCAGCGGCGCGAGAACCGCGTGCTGGTGCAGGACGCCGTTTTCACCGCGAAAGATCCGGTGGGACAGGTCGACGCTACCCTGACGTTGCGCCAGGGCAGCGCGCCGGCTCCATGAAGCGCGCGCTTGCCTGGGGCGCGCTGGTCGTGCTGGCGGTGCTGGCCACGATCTTCGTGTTCCTGCCCGCCGCCTGGCTCGGCCCCATGGTCGAAAAGCAGACCGGCGGCCGTTTGACTCTGGGGGATGCGCAGGGTACGCTGTGGCGCGGCTCGGCCTTCGTGGGCGGGGCGCCGGGCGAGGGCGGAGCGGTCACGCCGCTGCTGCCGGGACGCTTCGCCTGGTCGCTGTCGCCGCTGGTGCTGTTCGGCCGGGTGCACATGGAACTGGAGAACCCCCAGGCCCTGAGCCGGCCGGTAAGGATAGAAGGGAGCTGGTCGGCATGGCAGGTCAGCCCCGGCGAGCTGCTGCTGCCGGCCGAGGGACTGGCCGGCCTTGGGGCGCCGCTCAACACGCTGGCCCTGAGCGGCGCGATCAAGCTCACCTGGAACAGGCTCGACCTGCTGCGCCAGGAAAACAGGGTGGCGGTGCAGGGCCGCACGGTGCTGTCGCTGGCCGACATGGGCTCGCGCATGTCGCCCGTCAAGCCGCTGGGCAGCTACGAGATGGTGATGGACTGGCGCGGCCCGCAGGCCGATTTGAACCTGCGCACCGTACGCGGCGCTTTGCTGCTGACGGGCTCTGGAATGTTGCAAAATGGACGTCTGCGCTTCTCCGGGCAGGCCACGGCCGCCGACGGCTACGAAGAGACGCTGGGGAACATGTTGAACCTGCTGGGCCAGCGCCGCATGGTGAACGGCAAAAACGTAATCGCACTCGAGTTCAGATAATGAAAACAACTACCCGTACCACCTTCGAGATCCCGGCCCTGCGCCGTCTTGCCGCCGGCGCCATGCTGTGCTGCTTCGCCGCGACCACGGCCGTGCCCCTGCCGGTCCTGGCCCAGGAAAGCGCGAACGCCGCCGCCTTGAGCTTCGTCAATGCCGACATCGAATCGGTGATCAAGGCGATCGGCCACTACACCGGCATGACCTTCATCATCGACCCGCGCGTCAAGGGCACGATCACCTTGCAGTCGGAAAAATCGCTGAGCAAGACCCAGGCCTTCGGCCTGCTGACCTCGGCGCTGCGCCTGCAGGGCTTCGCCGTGGTGACCAGCGGCGACGGCTACGCCAAGGTGGTGCCGGAAGCGGAAGCCAAGCTGCAATCCTCGCCGACCCAGGTCGGCGGCGTGCGCGCCAGCCGCGCCACCGGCGACCAGATAGCGACCCAGGTGTTCTACCTGAACTACGAATCGGCGGCCAACCTCACCGCCGTGCTGCGTCCCCTGATTTCGCCGAACAACTCGATCATGGCGAACCCGGGCAACAACACCCTGGTCGTCACCGACTACGCCGACAACCTGCGCCGCCTGGCCAAGATCATCGCCGCGCTCGACGCGCCGGTGGCCGCCGACCTCGACGTCATCCCGATCCGCAACGCGATCGCCACCGACGTCGCCCAGCTGGTCACGCGCCTGATGGAACCGGCGGCGGGCGGCGATTCCGGCCGCGTCACCGTGCTGGCCGATCCGCGCACCAACTCGGTCGTGATCCGCGCCCCCTCGCAGGCGCGCGCCAACCTGGCCAAGAGCCTGATCGCGCGCCTCGACCAGTCGACTTCGTCGCAGGGCAATATCCACGTCGTCTACCTGAAGAACGCCGACGCCAGCCGCGTCGCCCAGACCCTGCGCGCCGTGGTGTCGCAGGACGCCTCGGCGGTCCCGCAGCAGCAGCAGGGCACCTCGGGCGGCTCGATCCAGGCCGGCGGCCAGGGCGGCGCCGGCGGACTCGGCGGCCAGCAGGGACAGCAGGGCCAGCAGGCCGTGAGCGCGGTTGGCGGCGGCGGCAGCTACGGCCAGCAGGGCCAGCTCGGCGGCGGCGGGGGCGCCGGCGGCGGCACCGGTTCCGGCTTCATCCAGGCCGACGCCTCGACCAACAGCCTGATCATCACCGCGCCGGACGCGGTCTACCGCAACCTGCGCTCCGTCATCGACCAGCTCGACGTGCGCCGCGCCCAGGTCTATATCGAGGCGCTGGTGGTCGAGGTGAACTCGAACAAGGCCTCGGAGTTCGGCGTGCAGTGGGTGGGCGCCACCGGCGACAGCGACAGCAGGTACCGCGTGGGCGGCCTGCAGTCCTTCAACGGCGGCAACCCGACCAACAACATCGTCAACCTGGCCGCAGCCGCCACCCAGGGACTGAGCGGCGACGCGGTGCCGACCCTGCCGGGCGGGCTGTCGATCGGCCTGTTCCGCCAGGTGGGCGGCCAACTCGGCCTGGGCGCCGTGGCGCGCGCCCTTGAAAGCGACGGCAACGCCAACATCTTGTCCACACCGAACATGATCACGCTGGACAACGAACTGGCGTCGATCAAGGTCGGCCAGAACGTGCCGATCATTACCGGCTCGTACGCGACCAACACCACCACCGGCGGCGGCAATCCGTTCCAGACCGTCGACCGCAAGGACGTGGGCCTGCTGCTCAAGGTCCGTCCGCAGATTTCGGAAGGCGGTACGATCAAGATGGCGATCTACCACGAGAACTCGAGCGTGGACAACTCGACCCGCAACCTGGCCTCGGGCCTGACCACCAACGTGCGCGCAATCGAAAGCAACGTGCTGGCCGACGACGGCCAGATCATCGTGCTGGGCGGCCTGATCGAGGATACCGAGGGCGACGGCGAGGAAAAGGTGCGCGGCCTGGGCGACATCCCGGTGATCGGCAACCTGTTCAAGTACCGCACCCGCACCCGGGTCAAGACCAACCTGATGGTCTTCCTGCGCCCGGTCGTGGTGCGCAGCAAGGAAGCCTCGAACTCGCTCGCGATGGACCGCTACGAATACATGCGCGCAGCCGGCGCCGTCGGCCAGCCGGAAAGCTCGCCGCTGCTGCGCGAACTCGGCGCGCCGGTGCTGCCGCCCC